>DATCMG010000636.1:0-2578 GCA_036563555.1 Roseomonas sp.
TGCTCCAGGCCGAGGCGAAAATCGGCATCCTGGGCGGCTCCCTGCTCTCCGGCCTGCTCGGCTACGCCCTGCTGCGCGTGGCCAAGCATGATTTCCCCGGCACTCCCTCCCGCTGAGGAAGAGCCTTCGGCAAGCAAGAACGGCAGGGCCGGGAGGATACTTCCTCCCGGCCTTCCTTCAGCCCTTGCGAAGAAGCCCCCCGCCCGCTACCCGCCCCCGCACTCAGACAGGGAACAAGCCACCATGGCCATCGAGCGCACCTTCAGCATTCTCAAGCCCGACGCGACCCGCCGCAACCTGACCGGCAAGATCAACGCCGTGTTCGAGGAGAAGGGCCTGCGGATCGTCGCCCAGAAGCGCATCCAGATGACGCAGGCGATGGCCGAGACCTTCTACGGCGTCCACAAGGAGCGCCCCTTCTTCAAGGACCTCGTCTCCTTCATGACCTCCGGCCCCGTGGTCGTGCAGGTGCTCGAGGGTGAGAACGCCGTGGCCGCCAACCGCGAGATCATGGGCGCCACCAACCCGGCCAACGCGGCCGAGGGCACCATCCGCAAGCTCTTCGCCGAGAGCATCGAGGCGAACTCCGTGCACGGCTCCGACAGCCCGGAGAACGCGGCGACCGAGATCGCGTATTTCTTCGCCGGCCACGAGATCGTCGGCTGAAGCAGGAAAGGCTGGGGGAAGGAATTCCCCCAGACCCCCATCTTTTTTCTTCGAGTTTGGGGTGTGCCGGGACGGGGTGATGCCCCCGGTTTTTCAGCCGAAGCTGATTCCGGTATCCCGCATCAGGCCCTGCACCATGGCCCGCTCGCTCACCAGCCGTGCCGCCAGCTTGTCCGCATCGGGGGGCACGGCGGAGGCGCCCATGACCGTTAGGCGCCGCCGGACCTCCTCATCCCTGGTCGCGAAGTCCACCGCCTCCTCCAGCCGCCGCCGGATTGGATCGGGCGTGCCGGTCCGGCAGAACAGGGCGTTCCAACTCGTCAGGTCGAAGCCGGGGAAGCCGGATTCGGCGATGGTGGGCACCCCTTCGATGCCGCCACGCCGCTCGCCAGATGTCAGCGCGATGGGGCGGGCCTTGCCGGCCTCGATCGCCGGATTCAGCGAATTGGCCGAGAGATAGCCGGAGGGCAGCGTGCCCGCCGCCAGGTCGCGCGCCACCTCGGCGCCCCCGCGATAGGGGATGTGCTCCATCTTCGTCCCGGACCGGTGCGCCAGCAGGGCGCCGGCCAGATGGCCAGTGTTGCCCACCCCCGGCGAACCATAGGACATGCCGCCCTGCATGGTCCTCGCCTGCTCCAGATAACCCTTCAGGTCGGTGATGCCGGTGCCGGTTCCGACAGCCAGGATATAGGGCACCTCCGCCACCATGCCGACAGGCATGAAGTCGCGCTCGTAATCGAAGGGCAGGTTGCGGTGGATGAACTGCGCGATGATGAAGGAGGCCGCGTCGAAAAGCAGGGTATGCCCATCGGCTGGGGCCGAGGCGATCTGCCCTGCCGCCAGCGCACCACCGGCTCCCGTGCGGTTTTCCACCACCACGGGCTGGCCCAGGAACTCCGAGAGCCGGGGCTGGATCAGCCGCGCCATGGTGTCGGAGTTGCCACCTGCGGCAAAGGCGGTGACCACGCGGATCGGGCGGTTGGGGAAGCCGCCGGTGCCCTGGGCGAGCACGGCCGGGGCGGGAAGCAAGGCAGCTCCGGCCAGCGTGGTCAGTTGGCGCCTGTGGAAAAGGGCGCGCGTGTTCAGCGGCATGGATGTTCCTCCGTCTCATCAGCGCCCCTTGGCGGGGCTGGATCTTGAGCCCGATGTTGCGCCTGCCCGGCTCCCCGGTCGAGGCCAGGAGACCGTGATGACCCCATCCTCCGGCCGCTCCGCCCGGACGAGATGCCGGACCTGGTCGCGCTGCACGCCGGAGATACTGGCGATGGCGCGTTCCTTCGCCGCGAGGCTTGCAAGGAAGGCTGCCTGCGTGCCGATGGAACGGCATAGTAATGTAGGTTAATCAGTGGGTTCATTCGGGCCTGCCGTGCAGCGGCGGGAAACTGCGCCCCCGAGAGTCCCGTTCTGGCACTGCCCGAGAGGAAGTGCCGAATGTCCGACGAGAAGCAGACTCCCCAGCCCCCGCAGCACCAGGATCATCAGCCCGGAATCGAGAGCGAGATGACGCCGCGCCCCCGTTCCTCGATGGAGGGGTGGAAGCCGGCGGGCAAGCTGGAAGGGAAGAAGGCGCTGGTGACTGGCGGTGATTCCGGCATCGGCCGCGCGGTGGCCATCGGCTTCGCCAAGGAGGGCGCCGATGTCGTCATCCTCTACAAGGATGAGCATGGCGACGCCGAGGAGACGAAGCGCCTGGTGGAGGCCGCCGGCCGTCGCTGCGATACGATCGCGGGCGATGTGGGCGACGCTTCCTTCGTGAAGGAGGCGGTGGCGAGGGCCGCGCAATTCCTTGGCGGCCGCATCGACGTGCTGGTGAACAATGCCGCCGAGCAGCACGAAAACCAGGATTTCGCCACGATCGACGAGGCACAGGTCGAGCGCACCTTCCGCACCAATATCTTCGGCTATTTCTGGG
>DATCMG010000365.1:0-2942 GCA_036563555.1 Roseomonas sp.
GCATCCAGCTCCGCCGAGGCGCGCGACAGCTCCAGCGGGTTGGAGCAATACGGGCAGCGCAGGGGGCAGCGATGCGTCAGCTCCGCAAGCAGGCCCAGCGGCGGGGGCGGTGGGGTCATGTTGCCGTCACCACGCCTTTGCCGGCCAGATCCTGCAGCAGCGCGAGGACGTCGGCGGCGATGGCCTCGCGCGGTGCGTCGTAGCGCGCGGTCAGGTCATCCACCATCGCGTCCACGCTGCGCGCGCCGTCCAGCAACCGCAGGATCTCGAGCGCCGTCCCGTCCGGCACGAAAAGCCGCTCGGGGCCGACGACGACCCAGCGGGCGCGCGCCGGATCCTCGCGCAGGCGCATCCCGCGTGCGAAGGTCAGCACCGTGCCACCCTCGACGGTCATGCCGCCCCCCGCGCCAAGCCATCCGGCATGAAGGCGCCGGGCGGCGGCAGGGCCGGGCTGACATAGGCGTGGTGCAGCGCGTCAAGCTGCGCCCAGAGCAGGTCGCATTTGAAGCGAAGCGCGCCAAGCACGCCTTCCTGCTCCTCCCGCGTGCGGGCCTCGCGCGTCACGTAGTCCAGCGCGAAGGCGACGTCCTGCGGCGCCTGGGTCAGGCGCGGGGTGAAATAGGCGAGGGTTCCCTCATCCACGAAGTCATAGGCGCGCAGCATGCCACTCACACGCTCGGAGATGATGGCGGGCGAGAACATCTCGGTCAGCGAGGAGGCGACCGCCTCCAGCACCGTGCGGTCGCGCACGAACTGCACATAGGCATCCACCGCGAAGCGCGTGGCCGGCAGCAGCCCCGCGAGGGAGGTGACATAGTCATCGCCCAGGCCAAGCCCGCGCGTAAGCCGCAGCCAGCGCTCGACCCCGCCGGGCTTGCTGCCATCGCCGTCATGGTCCTCCAGCCGGCGCCGCCATTCACGCCGCAGGGCGGTTGTCGGCAGCCGCGCGAGAAGGGTCGCGTCCTTCGCCGGGATACGGGCCTGGTAGTAGTAGCGGTTCAGCGCCCAGGCCTGCACCTGGCCCTTGTTCAGCTTCCCGTCATGCAGCAGCCGGTGGAAGGGGTGAAGGTTGTGGTAGCGCTCGGCGCCGATGGCGCGCAGCCGCGCTTCCAGCTCCTCGGGCGGTAAAAGGGCCGTCACGCCTTTGCGTCCTCCAGGGCGATCTCCAGGCCATCCTCGGCCACCTCCCACCCGGCGGCATGCACGGCGGCGCGCTCCGGGCTGTCGGACAGCAGGACGGGGTTGGTGTTGTTGAGGTGGATGAGCACGCGGCGCCGCACGCCGAGACCGGCGAAGGCGGCCAGCACCCCCTCCGGTCCGTCAATGCTCATATGGCCCATGCGGGCGCCGGTCTTGGGGCCGGCGCCGGCGCGGATCATCTCGTCGTCACGCCACAGCGTGCCGTCGAACATCACCAGCGCGGCGCCGCGCAGGCGGTCCCGCAGGGCTGGCGTCATGGCGGCGCAGCCTGGGATGAAATAGGCGGCCGGCCCCTCGCCGGCGCGCAGGGCGAGGCCGATGGTCTCCCCTTCATCGGCGCGGCCGGGATCGGTTCCGTCCTCGAGGTAGAGGGGCACCTTGCCGGGCACGGGGAAGGGCTCGACGGTCAGGCCCAGCTCCTCGCCCGCCGCGTCGCGTAGTGGGACCAGCGCCCCGATGGGAAGTTCGCGCCTCGGCACCAAGGCGGGGTCCAACGCGCGGAAAATCGGGTTTGCGGCCAGAACCTCCAGCGCCGGGGCTGCGGCATGCAGCGCGAAGGCGTGGCGTTCCCGCAGCGACAGGAGCCCCGCCACCGTGTCCACCTCCGCCCCGGTCAGCACCACGGCGGCGATCGGTGAATGCCGCACGGCACCCGCGGCCGGGCGCGGATGCAGCGCGGGGGTAGCGGCGATCTGGGAGGTCAGCTCGGGCGCGGCGTTCAGCAACACCCAGCGCAGCCCGTCCGCGCTGGCGGCCAGGGAGCACTGTGTCCGGGGCCGCGCGGCGGGGTCGCCCGCGCGCGCGCGCAGACAGCCATGGCCGGCGGAATTCCATTGCGGAAAGCCGCCGCCCGCTGCCGCGCCAAGCACGATGAGTCTCAGCATCGCCTTTCCGCCCCCGGATGGACGGGGGCTATGGATGCCAGGCCGTTCAGGCCGGTCCGCGAATCAGGCCGCGGTTTCGATCTCGGCGCAGGCGTAGGAGTTGATCTCCATTGCCACGGAAATTTCGATGATCTTCGGGGTGGTCCAGGTCATGCCGAGTTCCTCCTGTTGGGGTCGCCCACCGGGCGCCAGGGCCATTCGGCGCTGACCGGCCCGGGGCCGTCAACTGCAAGATGGAAAGTGTGGTGCGGGTTTCGTCAGTATGGGGCGGGAAGAAGGCTGGGCCGGTGCCTGGGCCGCCCTTTCGCGGGCAACACACTGGTGGACCGGGCGGGCCAGCCGCCGTCCGCCTAGCGGCGCAACTCCATCGAGATCGGGCCCTCGCGCTCGCCGCGCGCGAACTGGTCCACGATGGCATTGCCGGTCTGGCCCAGCGTCGCCGCCGGCCCGGTCCAGACGATGCGGCCCTTGTGGATCATCGCCGCGTCGTCACCGATCCGGCGGGCGCTGGCCATGTCGTGGGTGATGGTCACGGCGGTGGCGCCCAGGTGCCGCACGCAGTCCACGATCAACCCGTCGATCACGGCGCCCATGATCGGGTCGAGCCCGGTCGTGGGTTCGTCGAAGAAGATGACGTCGGGTTCGGAGGCGATGGCGCGGGCCAGCGCCACGCGCTTCTGCATGCCGCCCGACAGCTCGGCCGGGGAGAGGTCGCCGACGCTGGCATCGAGGCCGACATTCGCCAGCGCCTCGGCCGCCTTGTCCCGGGCCTGCGCGCGGGTGATGCGCTTCTGGGCAAGGAGCTTGAAGCAGACATTCTCCCAGACCGGCAGGCTGTCGAAGAGGGCACCGTTCTGG
>DATCMG010000648.1:0-3313 GCA_036563555.1 Roseomonas sp.
GCCCTCCACGTCCAGCGCCTCAATCGTTGTTGAGATCACGCGGATGCCGTGCTCACGGGCGCGCGTGTCCTCCTCCGGTGAGAGTGTCTGGCCGAGGGTGAGAAGGGTCACATCCCGGGAGTAGCTGCGGGCGACGAAAACCGCCTCGCCCAGGCCGCGCGCGCCATGGCCGAAGACCGCCACCCGGCGGTTGCGGGCCTCGTAGCCGTCGCAGATCGGGCAGTAGCGCAGCAGGCCTCGCCGCACGGCGTCCGGCAGGTCCGGCAGGTCGGGTTCGATATCCACGCAGCCGGTCGCCAGCAGCACGCGACGGGCGCGGAGCTGGCGCGCCGTGGTATCGCCTTCCAGCATCGCGACGAAATGGCCCGGTAGCCTTTCCAGGCCGGAAACGCGGGCGGGCAAGGGATCCACCCCGTATTGCGCCAGATTTTCGCGTTGACGGGCGAGAATGTCGGGGCCGCCGATGCCCTCGGCGAAGACGGGGAAGTTGTGGGTGGTCGGGATCCAGGATGCCCGGCTGGCGCCACTATCCACCAGGGCGATCCGGCGATTGAAGCGGGTGAGATACAGTGCGGCGGTCAGCCCCGCCGGGCCGCCGCCGATAATCAGACAGTCAAGGAGACCGTTTTCCGGCATGGGCTATCTCCGCGCCTCGGTAGGACGCGCGGGCGGGGCGGGCGTTTCACGCGACGCGCCTTTCGGTGCGGATCACCGCCCGAGCGAGGCGATGATGCCGCGATTATAGGAGCGGATCATTCCGGGAATCAGGAAGGCGTCGACCAGGAGCCAGATCCCGATGAAGAACAGCCCGACATAGCCGATCGCGATGGCCGTCATGGCCCAGGACGCCAGGCTGACGACCAGCATCACGAGCCCGCTGGTCATGCGCCCGGCATAGAATCGGTGAAGCGCGAACCAGCCCAGGAAGAACCAGAGCAGGTAAGCCACCAGCACCGATCGCTTGTTCGCATCGTAATGCATCATCGCCGCGGTATCGCTCATGCCGGGGTTGGGGCCGAAGCCGGACATTTGGGGTCAATTCCTTCGTGCTGGGCCGGCAGCCTGCCGTGTATCGGCGGGGCGGGCCAGCCTGGCGTCAGCGCCGCTCCACCCGCATGGGCATGCCGTGTGCGGGGCGGAGGGTGATACGCATCTGGAGGCCGGGGTCGAAGCCCTCCGGCGAACGCAGGCGCAGGGCGGGGAGGAGCGTTGCGAGGATGGCGGTGGCCTCATCCAAGGCGAAGCCGAGGCCGATACAAATCCGGGGGCCTGCACCGAAGGGGACCCAGGCGTAGCGGTGCCGCGCCTTCACGGCGGCGGGGTCGAAGCGGTCGGGGTCGAAGCGGTCAGGATCCGGCCAGATCCAGGCCAGGCGGTGGGTGGCGTAGACGGGGATGTTGACATGCGTGCCGGGGGCAACCCGGTAGCCGCCGATTTCCACCTCGCGAATGGCCTTGCGGGCACTGATGGGGGCGGGCGGGTAGAGGCGCAGCACCTCCTGGATAGCCTGGCGGGTGCGGGGCAGGGCGGCGACATGGGCCGGTTCCAGCGGCCCACCGCCCGTCACGCCGGCGATCTCGGCCAGCAGGCGCTCCTCCTCGGGCGGGTGCTTGGCCAGGAGGTAGAAGGCCCAGGTGAGGGCGAGTGCGGTGGTTTCGTGGCCGGCCGAGATGAAGGTCAGGAGGTTGTCGGCGATGTCGCGGTCGTCCATTGCCTGGCCCGTCTCCGGGTCACGGGCGGCGAGGAGGAGAGCGATCAGGTCCTCGTGCTCCGAGCCAAGGCGGCGCCGTTCGGTGACCAGGCGCAACAGCTCGTCCCGCAGATAATCGCGGGCGCGGGCAGCGCGGCGCTGGCCGGGATAGGGGGTCCAGGCCGGGGCTTTCACCATGGCGAGGGCGATGGCCCAGCCCGTGCTCTCCAGATAGTCGGTGATACCCTTCTCCACCCGGGCCACGTCGATGGCGGCATGGCCGGAGAGCATGGTCTCCACGATGATGTCGAAGGTGGTCCGCATCATCTCGTGACCCAGCTCCACCGTGTTGCCGGAGGGCAAGGCGAGCCAGCGATCCCGGGTGCGGTTGGCGGCATCAAGCATAGGCTGGAGAAAGCTTTTTACGCGGTCGGGCCGGAAGATCGGCGCAACCGTGCGGCGCTGCCAACGCCAGCGCTCGCCATCTGCGGTGAGAATGGCCTCTCCGAGCGCCGGGGAGAGGGAGCGGCGCAGGGCCTCGGATTTGGCGAAGGCCTCGGCTTCCGTGAGGAGCACCTGCTGAACGAGGTCCGGGCCGGTGACGAAGACACGCTCACGGCCCAGGACTGCGCAGCGCGCCATCGGCCGCTCGAAGGCCTCCCTCGGTATGGCCTCAAGCGGGTTGCGGATCACGGCGCGTAGCAGGGCGAAGCTGCCCAGCGGCACCTCCGGCAAGGCGAGGCGGACAAGATCAGGCTGATGGGCGTCCGGCATGGCGGGCTGGATATCGTCACGCGCGGGGATTGGTTCTAGTGCGGCTTCCCCTCCGCGCCGGTCGGGGCGATGCTCCGCCCCAAGGAGACCGCTGATGATTACCCTGCATAGCTGGAACACCCCCAATGGCCGCAAGATCAGCGTGGCGCTGGAGGAGATGGGCCTGCCCTACACGGTGAGGACCGTGAATATCGGCGCGGATGAGCAGTTCCGGCCGGAGTTCCTTGCAATCAGCCCAAACAATCGCATTCCCGCCATCATGGATGACGATGGGCCGGGCGGGCAGCCGATCAGCGTGTTCGAATCGGGCGCGATCCTGCTCTATCTCGGCGAGAAGACCGGAAAGTTCCTGCCGGCCGACCTTCGGGCACGTGTGCCGGTGCTGGAATGGCTGATGTGGCAGATGGGCGGCTTCGGGCCGATGCCGGGCCAGATGCACCACTTCCTCATGCAGCCGGACGGGCCTGCGAAGGATTACGGCGTCGCGCGCTACGGGAAGGAAACGAAGCGGCTCTACGGCGTGCTGGAGAAGAGGCTGGCGGGGCGGGACTTCGTGGCGACAGAGAGGGAGCCGAGCGTGGCGGATTTCGCCATTATCGGCTGGGCCTGGCGGCATGAGCGGCACCTCGTGCCCTTCGACGACCTGCCCAATGTGGCGGCCTGGTACGAGCGGATGATGGCTCGGCCGGGTACGAAAAAAGGGTTCGAGGTGGCGCTTTCGTAATTCGCGGGCTGATGGTTTGACGGGGCGGCGAGGGGCGGCTAGAAGCGGCGCCTGCAACGCCGTGTGACTTCCACTCCTGCGGAGGGGTGGCCGAGTGGCCGAAGGCGGCGGTTTGCTAAACCGTT
>DATCMG010000731.1:0-3289 GCA_036563555.1 Roseomonas sp.
AACGGTGCACGAGGTCTCGCCGGCCCATCTCGCCGCGCTGCGCGAAATGGCCGAGGGGCTGGGCTTGGAAGCGCAACGCCAGATGCTGATCAAGCTTGGCTTCGCCTTTCCGCCCGATGATGCCAACATCTTCCCCTTCAGCACGCTGAATTTCCGCGCGGCGGAGAAATCTGCTCTTCGCATGACCGCCAAACCGGTGGATATGGACGGCATCGCCCGTTGGGTCCGGGAGGCGCGACTCTCCTCCGACATCGTTCTCGTCAGCGTCCACGCCCATGAGCAGGGCGCGACGAAGGAGGATCCGGCGGAGTTCCTTCCAGTCTTTGCCCGACGCATGATCGATGAGGGCGCAGACCTCGTTGTTGGCCATGGCCCGCATCTGCTGCGCGGCATGGAAATCTACCAGGGCAAGCCGATCTTCTACTCCCTGGGTAACTTCATCGGGCAGAATGAACTGGTTCCGCGCCTGCCTTCGGATTCCTATGATCGCTTCCGCGCGGACCCTGCCCTGACCCCGGGCATGGTCTATCGTCAGCGCACGCGGAACGACCAGGGTGGCTTCCCCTCCGACCGCCGCTACTGGGAGACGGTCGTGCCCTTCTGCACCTTCGCCGAGGGCCGCCTGGCGGACCTGGAGATTGTCCCGGTCAGCCTCGGCCTGGGCGAAGCCCGGCACCTGCGCGGGCGCCCACGTCTCGCCGAGGGCGAGGAAGGTCGCCGCATCCTGGAGCGCTTCGCCGCGCTCTCCGCCCCCTTTGGCACGGCGCTGCGGCTGGAGGGCGACCGGGCCTTCCTCGACATGGCGCCTCTTCCTGAAACCGCTGCGCCGGCCCGATCCGGCAGAGAGGAATTGGTATGACCGCCAAACCTGCCCTTCCCATCACCCGCCGCGCGGGAATCGGCGCTGGCGCGGCCCTGCTCGCGGCACCGCGCCTCGGCCAAGCCCAGGGCCAGCGCGTGTTGAAATTCGTGCCGCAGGCCGATCTCGCGGTGCTGGATCCCGTCTTCACGACGGCGGCCGTGACCACGAACCATGCCGGAATGGTCTTCGACTTCCTCTACGGGCTGGATGCCAAATTCCGGCCGCACGCGCAGATGGTGGCCGGCCATGTCGTCGAGAATGATGGCCTGACCTGGACCATGACCCTGCGCGAGGGCCTGCGCTTCCATGACGGCGAGCCTGTGCGGGGGCGCGACGCCGTCGCCAGCATCCGCCGCTGGGGTACCCGCGACATGTATGGCCAGGAGGTGATCGCCCGTGCCGACGAGATCACTGCGCCTGACGACCGGACCATCCGGTTCCGCCTGAAGAAGCCCTTCCCCGGCCTACCCGCCGCGCTGGGCAAGAACGGCGCCTCCGTCTGCCCGATCATGCCGGAGCGCCTGGCCGGAACAGAGGCCACGAAGCAGATCACCGAGATGGTAGGCAGCGGCCCTTTCCGCTTCCTGGCCGATGAGCGCATGGCTGGCGCTCGCGTTGCCTATGCCCGTTTCGAGGGGTACGTGCCTCGCACGGATGGCGCCCAGAGCCGCGCCTCCGGCCCAAAGATTGCCCATTTCGACCGCGTGGAATGGACCGTCATTCCCGACCAGGCTACCGCCGCGGCAGCGCTCATGGCGGGCGAGGTGGATTGGCTCGAGGTCACGAATAACGATCTTGCGCCGCTGCTGAAGCGGAACCGTGCGCTCAGCATTCGCCTGACCGAGGACCTGTTCGGCACCATCATGCGCTTCAACTGGTCGCAGCCGCCCTTCGACAAGCCGGCCATCCGCCGGGCGCTGCTCGGCGCGGTGAACCAGGAGGACTTCATGGTTGCCGCCTACGGCACCGACCCTGCCGCCTGGGAGGCCGGCGTCGGCTACTTCACCTCGGATTCGCCGATGGCGAGCAAGGTGGGGCTGGAGGTCCTGACCGGCCCGCGCGACCTGGCGAAGGTGAAGCGCGAGCTGATCGCTGCCGGCTATGCCGGCGAGCGCGTGGTGGTGCTGCAGGCTGACGACTATCCCTCCCTCAAGGGACTGGCCGAGGTTGCGGCGGACCTGCTGAAGCAGGTCGGCATGAACGTGGAGGTACAGAGCGGCGACTGGGGCACGATCAGCACGCGGCGTGCCAACCGGGGCTCCTTGGACAAGGGCGGCTGGAGCGTCTTCGTAACTGGGCTGAGCAACACCACCGACCCCGGCGGACATCTCGGTCTGCGCGCCAATGGAGCTCGCGCCTGGTTCGGCTGGCCAGATAGCCCGCGCCTGGAAGAACTGCGCCAGGACTGGATCGCCGCGGCTGACATGGAGGCCCAAGCCGCGATCTGCGCGGAAATGCAGCGCCAGGCGTTGCAGGACGTGCCCTATATCCCGCTTGGCGAATACCGGACGCTGACCTCGCACAAGACCGATCTCACCGGCTTCGCGCCGGGCGCTCCCCTCTTCTACGGCGTGCGGCGGCAGTAAACACGGGAGGACGTTTTTGGGGTTCTGGTGGGTTGGATGCCTCCTCTGAATGGTGTTCAGCCCTCCACTCCGGCACACCGATGCCGCCGGGGGGGCTTCCACCCCGTTAGAACCCCCTTAGCGGCTGCGCGTCTCTGCCAGATGGTTGAACTGATGCGCAAAGCTCCCCAAGCCCTGGGTTTGTGACCGCAGCTCGATGATGAGGTCTGCCAGTTCCGAAGCGGGCACCAGCGCCTGGACCTCATCCCAGCCTTCCCACCCAACTTTTGCTGCAAAGCCGAGAATCTGCGCCCGCTTACCCGTCAGCAGCCGCTGAACTGTAGAGGTGAACTGTGTGGGTGCCGTGACCACCACATCGTCAACTGGTTCTAGAAGAACCGGCTCAGCCTTTGCCAGCCCTTCCTGCATCGCCATGCGGGTAGCCGTCGCGAAGGCCATGTCACTGCTGTCCACGGCGTGGAATCCGCCATCCAGCAGGGTTACCGCAACATCAACCACAGGGTGGCCCAGCGGTCCCTTCCGGACCGCTTCCTCCGCTGCCTGAGCCACTGCAGGGATAAAGCGCTTCGGCACGGCACCACCGACGACCTTCTCGTCAAAGTGAAAGCCTGCCCCACGTGGGCGCGGCGCAATCTGTAACTTCAAATCCGCGAATTGGCCGTGCCCGCCGGTTTGCCGCTTCAGTCGCGCATGTTGGACAACGGCACGGCGGATTGTCTCTCGAAAGGCTACCGGAGGGCGCGCCGTGCGCGGCCTGACCCCCGCCGAAGCAGTCAGCCGGTCCAGCGCGGCACGCAGATGGATCTCGCCTTGGCCCGCGAGGATAGTCGCCCCGCTCTCC
>DATCMG010000771.1:0-4655 GCA_036563555.1 Roseomonas sp.
ACCAAGACCGCCCTGTTGGCGTGGTCGAGCGCAACCCAGTCGGTCCTGGCTCAGGATGCCTTCGAGACCCCTACGGAGATTGGTCCCGCGGCGATGGTCGATTGCGTGGTCGGAGCCATCGATCGCCTGCTGGCCGACAGCGAGCACGACCGCACAGCGTTACAGGGGATTGGCGTGGCGGTCCCCGGCCTGGTCGATGTCGAGGCGGGGGTTGTCCTGACGGCAGGAAACCTGGCAGGTTGGACGCAGGTGCCGCTGTGCGACCTGCTCGAAGCCCAGCTGCACGTCCCGGTGGTCATCGAGCACGATGCGAATGCCGCGGCGCTCGGAGAACGCTGGCGGGGCGCGGCGCAGGACCTGACTAATTTTACCTTTGTCGCGCTCGGCACCGGCGTTGGTGTCGGCATCGTGCTCAATGGCCACCTCTACCGGGGAGCGCACCATGCCGCAGGCGAACTGGGTGACCTGGTCGTCGGGCGCCAGTTTCTCGGGCAGGAGCGCGACGGCCAAGGCAACCTGGCGCAGCTGATCGGTGGCAAGACGCTGCGGCGTCGAGCGCACCAGGTCACGGGGGATGAGCTAAGTGCCGCGGAAGCGATCAGCCATGCCGATGAGGATGCGCAGCTGGCACGCATGGCCGACGAGGTGGCCGACTATCTGGCGATGGCGGTGATCGCCATTGCGGCCCTGCTCGATCCCGAGGCGATTATCGTGGGTGGGGGGACGGCTGAGGCCGGGGAAGATCTGCTGGATCCGGTGCGGGAGCGGGTCGCCCGCGAGGTCCTGGCTCCACCCCCGCTCATAGCCTCAACGCTGGGATCCGATGCCCAGCTCTATGGTGCGCTGGTTGCCCTGCTGGATACCCAACAAGAGATGCCCCGCCCTTAGCATCTCTTCGGTTCGGTTGATTGACGACATACATTGAGCCCGACATCGGCACCTAGGGCTTATGCGTGAGCGATGAGCGGGGCGACGACCATGGCGAGGGCCTGGTGAGGGAATTGGGCGAGGTACTGGGTGTGGGCGAGCACGGTGCGGATGCCGGCGAGGGAGAGCAGATTGAGCGCCGCATCGCGCAGGACGGAGAGGACGGCCGGTCCCGTGCCTGCATGAACGAGGGAGGCATCCTCCCGCAGCAGGCCATCCTTCTGGTGATGGAGGCGGTTCTCGATGGTCCAGTGGCCACGCCGCAGCTGCAACAGGTCCTCAGGTCCTGCCTGATCAGGCCGCAGACTGGTAATGCCGTAGCGGAATGACGATCGCACCGTTCCCCGCTCCGTCCAGGTGCGGGTCAGTTGGAAGACCTGCTGAATCCCGGGCCAACTGCCGAGACACTCGACGGTTGCACTGACCCTGAGCGTGCGGCACTCGTCGTGCCGGCCATGCCCGGCCTCCTGGGTCTGGGCGGTGCGCACGTCTGGGAGGAGCCCAGGGGTGATCCACAGCGCGGTGATGGCGTGGTAGCGCCGGCGCGTGCATGCAATCCCCCGGAAATAAACAGCAAGTATCCCACCGCCGATTATGTCCTACGCGTCCTGTGGCATGGTGATGGGGCTGACGGCTGGAACCTCCGGACTCGGATCCGACGCCCCATTCCTGGCGACGCCGTTTTCATGACCGAATCCGAGTGCCTGCGCCACCGTGACCTGTACGGTGCGGAGGAAGTGCTGGTTGCTCGTGCTGTTCCCTGTGCGATTGGCCGTGGCATCTTCGTCACCGATGGCACGATCACGTCAACAGATCCGCGGCGTCGGCGTTATCACCCGACGATGCCGGGGACGTAGCCCTCGTTGGTGATATTGGCGTCGGTGACAGCCACCCTGTGCACCAGAGGCTGAGTCTCCCATCTCGGCCGTCGCGCTCGTGGCAGACAGCACGGGACCCATGCCTCGACGACTATCGCCCGCTGCATTCCGGACCGCGTTTACCCCGCCTCCGGCAGCGGTTCGTCGAGGAACTCGGTCACCATCGGCAGCCAGAGATGGGTACGGTCGACCACCAACCCGACGTGGGTGGCGCCGGGGATGATGGCGAGTTGGGATTTCGGGAGCCCGGTCAGATCGCCCGGCATGCCCCTGCCGAGGAGGCGGAAGAGTTCGACCATGTGCTCGAGGCGGAAGTTGTCGGAATCGGCATAGATGAGGAGGGTCGGCGCCGCGATGGCGCGGACGTCAGCCTCCGACCAGGCAAAGTCCGTTGCGACGAGCACGCTCGCCTTGTCGACGAGCGCTGGAAAGTCCTCAGGATTCGCCGCGTTGCGCAGATAGGCTTCCTCGATTGGCGTTCCGGCGAAGACGTCCGGCGTGATCTCCTGAATGCTGGCCAGGACGTCCGGGTAGGAGCCGTCCTGGCGGTAGCCTCCCGAGATGACCACTAGCTTGCGTACCCGGGCCGGGTGCCGCATGGCGAACCGCAAGACGATCGTGGCGCCCATGCTGTAGCCGACGACGTCGGCGTGCGCGACACCGAGATGGTCCATCAGACCCGCCACGTCGTCGGCGAAGGCGTCGTAGGTGAAGGGGCGGTCGATGTCGGCGGTGCGGCCGTGTCCTTGCAGATCGACGGCGATCACCTGGTGGTCCGCCGCCAACGTCGACAGGATCGATCCCCATTGGTCCACCGCACCAAACGCGCCGTGCACCAGCACCAGTGGCTCCCCTTCGCCGTGGATCTCGTAGTACATCTGCAAGCCGTTGACCGGCGCGTACCCGCGCTGCGGCGTGGATGCGCTCGCTTCTGCCGCCGGCGTGGCCGTGCCGGCACTTTCCTGCGCCAGTCCGCTCGCCGCCAGCGCCGCGGAAGCCCCACTCGCCGCCACGCCAGCAACAAACGTCCGCCTCTTCATCGTTCGTCTCCTCGACCGTCGTCCCGCGGCGACGTGTTGCTCTTCTACGACGCCGACCTGTCAGTTCCCCGATGCTCACGCAGCGGGAATACCAGCGGTCCTTACGTCATACTGCATACCGGCAATGCGCGTGATCGTCTCTCGTACCGCCTCCGAGGCACGGACCTCCTGATTACCACGATCAACATGGATGCAATGGCCGGCGTGCCTCCCTGGCGAGATATGGCGCCTATCGCTGGGTGCGGGATAATGCGGAGAAGGACGGTTGTCCGCAGACGATGCCGCATCGGCTACACAGTGTGCGACGTTGCACATTCCATTTGGCTTTAGTTACATCGCTACTCTATGTCTTGCAATTAAGCCAGCGTTCCGTCTAGACAGCAACCCACCTTGCCGTTATGCTGCATCCATGACACGTGTGATTGCGGTGAGCAATTTGAAAGGTGGTTCAGCGAAAACCACCACCACGGCTGCGCTAGGCTGGGAACTCGCCCGCCTAGGGAAAGTTGTCGTGCTCGTCGATGTGGATGGCCAAGGCCATCTCGCAGAATCGTTCGGCATCGAGGCAATGGCCCTTAAGAAAACGATCGCCGATCTTTTCCTCGGGACGACGTCTCTGCGCGACGTGCTCATCCAGATCAAGGACAACCCGAACCTTGCGCTCATTCCCTCCAACCTGACGCTCGCCACCCTAGAACCGCAGCTCATTTATATGGTGGGTCGGGAGAACAAGCTCAAGCGAATCGTGCAGCCACTGCGCGAAGGTGGCCAGGTTGATTTCGTGCTCATTGATTGTCCGCCGTCTGTCGGAATCTATACCGTCAATGCCTTTGCTGCTGCTGACGAAGTGCTCATCCCCATGACCGCGGAGTTCTTCGCGCTCACTGGCGTCTCGATGCTCCTGCAACAGCTCGACCAGGTACGCCTCGGTCTTGAGCACAAGATCACGGTGACGGGTGTGGTGCCGACACGGGTCACGCACACGAACAATGCGCGTGAGGTCATCGAACAGGCGAAGATCAAAATACCGGTGCCCTTCTTCTCCTCGATCCCAGAATCCGTGGCAGTACGTGAGGCAACGATCGCCGGCCAGGTGGTGACGGAATACGCCCCCGGCAACCCTGCTGCGCTCGCTTACCATCAAGTAGCCCTGGAGGTGCTCAATGGCAAAACCGAAAGCTGATCTGGTAGGCCGTCTCTCAGGCGGCTACTTCGCACCAACTGAGGATGCAAGCCAGCAAGGAAGCGAACCAGAAAACCAGGAACCTGTTGTGCGGACAAAGCGCACCTGGTACATCGCTGATGACCTGCTGATATCGCTGCAGGAATACCAGGCTGCGGAGTACAAGCGAACACGGGAGAAGACCTCGCTATCGGTGTTTGTAGAGCAAGCACTGTCGGAGTTCTTGTCACGCCAGCAAGACAGCGAGACGGCATAACAGCGTGCCGGCTGACCCGGAGTTTCGCTTCGGTGGGTTCCGCCTACCGCAATACACGCAGACGCCGAATGAGTTCTTCGACGTCTTGGCGCCCAAGCTCACGGAAGCTGAGCTCCGGGTGCTGATCTACGTGATCCGGCGGACCTTCGGCTTTCACAAGAGTGCTGACGCCATCTCTGTCTCGCAGATGGTTAGCGGCATCACGAACGCCCAGGGTGAGATCATCGACCACGGTACGGGGATGAGTAAGTCAGCGGTCTGGCGTGGCACGAAGGGGCTGCTGGAGAAAGGCGTGCTGCAAGTTGCCCGCCTGCAGAACCCGGATGGGGAGTACGAGACGAACATCTACTCCCTGCGGTTCGCTGAGGAAG
>DATCMG010000779.1:0-3021 GCA_036563555.1 Roseomonas sp.
TCCACACCCGCCTCGGTCCGGTAGCGCAGAACGAAGCCGTCGACGGTCAGCTCGCGCCTGATCGCCTCGACCGTGCCGACGACCCGCGGATCGTCCGGTGGGAGGAAGCCGACGATCGGAAGCAGCAGCAGCGAGGCGTCGAGCTGTTCGCCGCCGTAGGATTGAACGAAGCTGTTCCGCCCCGCGTGGAAGCCGCGACGGCAGATATCGTCGTGGATCCGAGCACGCAGTGCCCGCCACTCGTCCACGGGTCCATCGAGGCCATGCTGCTCGACACCCGAGATGGCCCGGTCGATCCCAACCCAGGCCATCAGCTTGGAGTGGGTGAAGTGTCGTCGTGGGCCACGCACCTCCCAGATCCCACTGTCCTCGTCGCCCCACCGCTCGGCGATGAAGCGCGCGATCACTCTCTGGAGGAGCCACGCGTCGGAGTCAGGCTCGATGGCATACTTCCGCGCCACGTGCAGCGCGTCCATCAGCTCGCCATAAATATCGAGCTGGAACTGGCTCTGGGCGGCATTGCCGATCCGCACCGGGCGGCTGCCCGCGTAACCCTCAAGCCACGGCAGCTCGAGCTCGGTCAGGCGGCGCTCGCCTGCAAGCCCGTACATGATCTGCATCTCCTCGGGCCGCCCGGCAGCGGAGCGCAGGAGCCAGCGCCGCCAGGCCACCGCCTCGTCCGTGTGTCCCGAGTTCATCAGCGAGTAGAGGGTCAGGGTCGCATCGCGGATCCAGCAGTAGCGATAGTCCCAGTTCCGTTCCCCGCCGATCTCCTCGGGCAGCGACGTAGTGGGAGCAGCGACGATGCCCCCCGTCGGGCTGTAGGTCAGTGCCTTGAGCGTGATCAGCGACCGGTGCACTGCCTCCGACCAGGGGCCCTCATAGGTACTCTTGCGCGACCAGTCGCGCCACCAGCGAGCGGTGCACTCGAGCAGCACTTCGGGATGCTGGGCGGGTGGCTCCGCGAGGTGGGACTTATACCAGCAGAGAGAGAAGGGAATGGTCTGCCCCTCCCGGATGGTGAAATCCGCCCGGGTGATGAAATCCTCGTTGCGGAGGTTCACTGGCGCCCACAGTTGGAGCGCGTTCGGCCCCGCGACGGCCTGCAGGCCGTAGGGGCGCCGCTTGATCCAGGGAACGACATGGCCATAGTCGAAGCGGAATACCGCTTCCATGTGCATCGGCACCTCGCCCCTGACGCCGCGGACGATACGGACGACATCAACCTCCGCCTCGGCCGAAGGAAGCGGCATGAAGTCGGTCACGGTCGCCACGCCCGTATCGGTCTCGAACCCGGTTTCCAGGATGAGAGTGCCATCGAGATAGCGGCGCGACACGGAGCGGACCACACCAGAGGGCGCAATCTGCCAGTAGCCGTTCTCAGGCCTCCCCAGCAGGGCGGCGAAGCAGGCGCCATCGTCGAAGCGCGGAGCGCAGAGCCAGTCAATCGAGCCGTTCTTGCCGACCAGCGCTGCCGTGAAGGTATCGCCGATCAGGGCGTAGTCCTCGATCCGGAGCGCCTCTGCCACGCGTCGGCCCGACCGCGGCACCGCGGCCTTTTGGCTCGCCTCAGTCATATCCGTGGATCCCGTGGCAGGGCGACATACTGCCACCAGAGGGCAGGGCTGCGTCCGCGCTGCAAAGACGCGACCGCCTTCAGTGGCGGGGTGAGCTTCGGAGCCCCGCTCCGGCAAAAGGCCCTCGCCGCTTCAGGGCTGAGTTTGGTCGCCGTACGGGCGGGTTGCCGAACCACCGATTGCCTCCAATCAGCTGCTTGCCGCCCTCGGACCCGGGCGCGTCCCTGTGTCCGGCGATCTGCTGGTCCGCGCCACAGGCAACAGGGCGCGATCTCGGACCGGGCCGGCCATGGGTTGGACAGCATACCCGGGAGCGCAGCGACGAAGCCCTGGACGCGCAATCAGTCTGTCGCTCCCCGCCATCGCTGCACCAACGCCCGAGGACCTCAAACGAAAGGCCTGGACATCGCTCACGAACTCGTGTGCTAAGGGGTTGTTGCAGCAAAAACAGGCTGCCCTGAACTTGAGGGCAGACGATAGGTGCTAGGCTGGGGTGTTCTCGGCCAAACGTTATGCTGCCCTACTTAGGGCAGACGAAAATGGGTGCAATTGAGCCAGAGGCGCCGGCGGGCAGCTCTGGCTCAACCGCTTAGCCCCGCTCCGTCTCCGGATACCCGGCCTGCTCCATTGCGGTGAAGCGGTGATGCGGCTGATGCGACAAGTAATGGCCTGCCGATCCCTAAGACCGCGCCAGATTGGAGGCGAATCAGTCCTGCCGCCCAGGAAAACCACCCTCAGAGTGTCTTGAGGAACTCCACCAGGTCGCGCCGCTGCTCCTCAGTCAGTGCCGGGCCGATGATGCCACGTCCTTGACCATTGTGGAACTCATGCCCGCTATTCGAGTTGCTCGGGATGGTGGTGTCGAAGCGGAAGCCCCCAGCAAAGGGTGCCGTCTCGAATCCGACATCCCGCGGATTGAACTGCCGGCTGCCGACAAAGAACGACTTGTCGCGCTGCTCGGCCGGTAAAAGCATCTGGTAAAGCGTTGGTACCGACCCGTTATGCAGGTACGGCGCGGTCGCCCAAATCCCATTCAGCGGACGTGCGCGGTATGCGGCTGGAGCACGCCATTCGTTTGCGCGGTACCCATCCATCTCGCGACGCTGCGCCTCGGGGATGCTGTTATGCTCGTACCATGCCTGGATCACGCCGGTCGTAACCCGCTTCAAGCCTTCAGCCGCAGAAACCTGTGTCGACGTCGCGCTGCCCAAATAGGCGCGGCGCTGCACGAAGTTCATGGCGGCCTTGGGGTCGGTTCCGATACGCTCAAGCGGGACCATGGTGATCCGCAATTGGCGCCGTAATGGCTCGCCCGGGAGGTCGGCGGCAGCCTCCCAGCGCCCCTCATGGCATCCGGCACAGAGCCTACGATACTGAACCTCGCCCCGTGCCGCGGCGGTGCGATCGATCAGGCCCAGGAGATCCTCTGGCCAAGCCGGCGAGC
>DATCMG010000781.1:0-3275 GCA_036563555.1 Roseomonas sp.
GCGTCCCGTCCACATCGCCCGCCACCACCACCATCGCCGGCCGCCTGCTGGCCCAGAGATCGGCGCAGGCCATCATGCTGCGCCCCGTCAGCGCCGCATGGCCCCCGCCCGAGATGCCCAGCGAGATGTCAGGCGGAGCGAGGTCGAGATCGGCCAGGTGGTCGCCGAACATCGCGGCGTCATGGTGCTGGCCGGTATGGACCAGAACGGGCGTGCAGAAGGGCGGCGCCTCGGCCAGGGCATGCAGCAGCGCGGCCAGCTTAGGCAGGTTGGGGCGGGCCGCGGCGATGAGGTGGATTTCAGGGAACAAGGGAAAAAGCCGGGGAGAGGCATCCCCCCGGACCCCCTTCTATTTTTGTCAGTTCAAAAGGTGCGAGTTGGGCAGGCGCACCAGAAAACACCCCAGAAATAGACGGGGGGTCCGGGGGGGATACTTCACCCCCGGCCTTCTTCCCCATCATGCCGCCCGCGCCAGGGAAGCTACCCCCGCCGCCTCCTCCAGCACCTCGCAGAACCGCGCCGCATGCAGCCTGCGGTCCCACAACCGGACCGCCCGCCCCCGACCGGCGGCGCCCATCGCGGCCCGGCGCACCGGGTTCGCGGCGAGCGCCGCCAGCGCGTCGGCCAGGGCCGGCGCGTCGCCGGGGGGCGCGGCGATGCCGCAGGCCATGCCATCCGCCCCCGCCTCGACCAGCCGCGCAGCGCGGCCAGGGGCATTGGTGACGACCGGCAGCCCGGCGGCGAAGTAGTCCATCAGCTTGTTCGGCGCCGTCCACTCCGCAAAGGCGGGAATGGGCGCCAGCAGGTGCAGCCCGATGCCAGCCCCGGCAAGCAGCCCGGCCAGCCGCGTCTTGGGCAGCGGATCGAGGAAGGTGACGTTCCGCAAATCCCGCCGCGCCGCCTCGGCGATCAGCCGGGCGCGCTCACCACCCTCCCCCACCAGCAGCACGCGGACGCGCCGCTCCCCTGAATTGCGCAGGATCGTCGCTGCCTCGATCGCGGCGTCCAGCCCATTGGCGCGGCCATGGGCGCCGGCATAGACGGCCAGCAGCTCCCAGGAAGCCGCCTCGGGCGGGCGCCAGGGCGCGACATGCGGGCCGAACAGGTCGAGGTCGCAGCCATTCGGCACGACATGCACGCGCGCTGGATCGGCGCCGCGGCCGGTCGCGGTTTCGGCCATGCCCTCGGTCAACCCGATCACCGCGCGGGCGCTGCGGCAGGCGGCTGTGGCCAGCCGTTCCATCGCGGCCAGCACCGGCGGGGGCACGCCACCGCCGAGATACGCCTCGGACAAGGCGCGCGGCAGCTCGGGCCAGGGATCGCGGATCTCGAAGACATAGGGCAGGCCACGCAGCCGCTGCGCCGCCAGCGCCGCCAGCGCGACCGTCAGCGGGGTGGAGGAGGCGAGCATCAGGTCGAAGCCGCCCTGCACCGCCAGGCGCGTCGCGCGATGGGCATAGCGCAGGAAGGCGCCGCTGCGCGCCGCCAGCCCCTGGGCATTGGAGCAGCGGATGTCGAATTCCACGACCCGGAAGCCCGCCACCCGCCCCTCCCGCGCGCCGCGACGGAAAGGCCCGTCCAGCCCGGTCTCCGCGCCCTCATAGCGGCCGCAGGCGAGGGTGACGTCATGGCCGCGCGCCGCCATCGCGCGCGCCATGGCATGGGCGCGCGTCGCCGTCGCGCCGCCCGGCCCGGAATAGTGCTGGTGAAGATAGAGAAGGCGCAGCTTCGTCGTCCGGCGGTCAGGCGCGCGCCAGCCGGCGGATCACCTCGATCACGCGCGCCTGCCCGGCCGGCTTCATGGCGCCGGAGGGAAGGCACAGCCCGCGCTCGAACAGCCCGGCGGCGACGCCGCCGCCGATGCTGCGCGCGCCGCGGAAGGCCGGTTGCAGATGCAGCGGCTTCCAGACCGGGCGGCTCTCGATATTCGCCGCCTCCAGCGCGCGGCGCACCACCTCGCGGTCGGCCCCGAAGCGATCGGGGTCGATCAGCATCACGCTCAGCCAGCGGGAGGACCGGCCCCAGGCGGGCTCGGGCATGAAGGAGATGCCGGGCAGGTCGGCCAGCCCCGCCACATAGCGCGCGAAGACCGCCCGCCGCGCGGCCACGCGATCCTCCAGCGCCCGCAATTGCACCAGGCCGACCGCCGCCAGTAGGGAGGAGAAGCCATAGGAATAGCCCGTGGTCTCGTGCTGGTAATGCGGCGCCGCCTCCTTCGCCTGCATCCCGAGATGGCGCGCGGAGGCGATCAGCCCGGGATCGTCCGACACCAGCGCGCCGCCCCCCCCGGCGGTGACGATCTTGTTGCCGTTGAAGGAGAAGCAGGTGAGCCGCGCCCCCCGCCCGGCCCCGCGCCCGCGCCCGGCGGCGCCGAGGCTTTCGGCGGAATCGCTCAGCACCGGCACGCCCCAGCGGTCGCAGGCCGCGACAATGGCGTCGAGGTCGGCGCATTGCCCGTACAGGTCCACCGGCACCACCACGCGCGGCAGCCGCCCCTCCCGCGCCGCCTGGGCAAGGGCATCGCGCAGCAGCCCGGGATCGAGTGTCCAGCTCTCGGGCGAGACATCGAGGAAGGTGATCTTCGCGCCCATCTGCGCGGCCGGCGCGACGGTCGCGACGAAAGTGAGGGTCGGCGCCCAGACCTCGTCCCCCGGCGCGACGTCGAGCACGCGGTAGCCGAGATGCAGCGCCGCCGTTCCGGAGGAGGTGGCGAGCACCTGGCTGAAGCCCGAGGCCTCGGCGAAGGCGGCCTCGAAGGCCCTGGGAACCGGGCCGGCAGGGGCGAGCCAACCGCTCCGCAGCGTCTCCTCCACCGCCTTCATCTCCCCGCCCGCCAGCTCGGGCGGGGAGAGATGGATCCGGGCCTCCGGGTCGGCCTCGCCGGGACGCCGGAAGGGCAGGACGCCGCGCGACATAATGGCGGACATCGCACCAGGGCCGGTCTCAACAGCCGGAACAAGGCTGAGCCCCATTCTTTTCCTCACGTTTTCGTGATAATTACGTTGAGGCTTTGTTAGGCGAATTGGCAAGAGGTTATTCAACCGTAGGTTACATTTTTCTCTTCATCTGCACTTTCACTCATCAGAAACGGTCCGGCATCATTCCTTGCGGCACCGAGGCAACCGTGATGCGCCGGATGCCCCTGGCCGGCCATGAGCGCACGATGCCGCTGGCAGGGCACGGGGCGGCAGCTCCGGCATGGTGGCATGGCCCGCCGCCGCCACGCCTCGGCCGGAGAGAAGGACGCGCAGCGTCCCCGCCATGGCCGACAAATC
>DATCMG010000784.1:0-1659 GCA_036563555.1 Roseomonas sp.
CCTCGCCGCGGCGGCAGGCTGTGAACCGATCAGGCAGGTCCGGGAGGCCGTCCGTGTCACCATCCCAGGATCCGCTGCCGCTTCACCGACGGGCAGGCCGTTCCATGCTGCGCGGCCTGCGCCCCCTCGCGCTTCCCCTGCTGAACCGCCTGCAATTGCGGATGCGCCAGGTGGTCGAGGATTCCGACCTCGGCACGGCCACGCAGGACCTCTCGCAGCGGCTGGAGCGGGTCGAGGCGCATCTGCGCGGGGATTCGGCGGCGATCGGCGCCCATCTCCGCGAGTTGCGGCTTGGCATGGACGCGCTGGTGAGGGACCAGGCGGCGCTCAGTGGCCGCGTGGCGGAGACGCTCAGCCCGATCCAGACCCAGCTGCGGAGCCTGCAGCTCGCCCTGGATGCCCTGCGCCTGGATCAGGCCGCGACCAGCCGGATGCTGGAGGAGCACATCGACCGGCGCGCCGCCGAAATGCTCCATAGCCAGAGGCTTGCCAGCCAGTCACTGCTCGATGGCCAGGCGCTCGCCAGCCAGTCGCTGCTCGACCGCCAGGAACTTATCAGCCAGTCCCTGGGAGACCTGGGAGAGCAGCTTCGCGCCGCGGCCAACAACGTGTCCGGTTTTGTCGGCCAGCGCACGGACATGCTGCTGCAGCGCGTCGCCATCCCTCTGGGCGAGGATGTGCTCGTGCGGATACCTGAGGGCTACCTGCTGGCGCCGGCCGAGGACGCGACCCTTGTCGTCGCGGTCTATGAGAGCGGCGGGCGGTTGGAGCCAGGCAGCGTGGCTGTCATGGAGGCGCTGCTGCAGGAGGGGGATATTGCGCTGGATGTTGGCGCGAATATTGGTCTGACTCTGGTACCGATGGCTCGGCGTGTCGGGCCAAAGGGACGGGTGATCGCGGTGGAGCCGTCCTCTCGGAATGCGGGGCTGCTGCGCCGCAGCCTGGCCGTTAACGGGGTAGAAGGGTGGGTGTCGCTCCACGAGCGCGCCGCTGGCGAGGCGCCGGGACATGGCATGCTCAATGTCGGTGCGGCTTCGGGCCTTGCCTCACTACTCAAACTGCCCGGTGCGGAGCGGACGGAGACAGTAGAGGTGAGCCCTCTAGACGGGCTGGTAGCGCCGGGCACGCCCATCCGCCTCGTCAAGATCGATGTGGAGGGATGGGAACTCGGCGTCTGGCGCGGTATGAGCCGGATTGCCGCGGAGAATCCCAATTTGGCCTTGCTGGTCGAGTTTGGGCCGGATCACCTTCAGCGGGCCGGCATCACGCCTGAGGTCTGGCTGGGTACCTTCTCCGAAGCCGGTTTCACACTCTACGAGGTGGACGAAGCGATAGGGCCGCTACGGCCCGCGCGGCCCCCGTCGGAACTGGCCAAGGTATTCTCCATCAACTTGCTGATGCTCCGTCAGCCGCCATCCGCCTATCCCGAGCTGAGCTTCGCGTGATCCGGTCGTGGGGGGCGGGCGAATGAAGATCGGCCTCGTCTCCAGTGCCGTGCCGCTCGTCAACGGTGGGGCACGCTTCATCGTCGATTGGGCGCGGGAGAAGCTTGCCGAGCGCGGCCACGCGGTGGAGGTGGTCTATCTACCCTTCATCGACGCGCCGGACGAGATCCTGCCCCAGATGGCGGCCTTTCGCATGGTCCGGCTGGACGACTAC
>DATCMG010000786.1:0-12266 GCA_036563555.1 Roseomonas sp.
GCCGCCCGAGGGCTTCAATCCGCGTACCTTGCTCGCCATCGAGGATGGCGTGGCGATCGGCTCCTGCGTTCTGAACGTGATGCTTCCGGCAGCGGAGCTGCGGCGCTCGCTCTATATCCGGGATCTCTTCGTCTCGGCCCGGGCAAGACGGCGGGGCACCGGGCGCGCGCTGGTGACGGGCGCGGCCCGGTTGGTGCGGGAGGGCGGCTTCTGCGCGCTCGACTGGACGACCGACTCCCTCAACCTGCCCGCCCGCCGGCTTTATGACGGCATCGGCGGGCGCGTGGTGGGCCGGACTTATTACCGGATCGAGTGCGGCGCGATGGGTGGGCTGCTCGACGAGGCCATTGCCGAGCCCGCCTTCAGCCGCGCAGCAGCCGTCGGATAGCGTCGAGCGTCGCGCCGATCATCGGCGCGGCAATATCCAGGTGGGTGCAGGCGCGCAGGCGCCCGCCCAGGGCGCTGACGGCAATGCCCTCCTCCCGGAGCGCGGCCTGGAGGGCGCTCGCGCCCATTCCCGCCCCGGCGGGATCGAAATAGACCAGGTTCGTCTCCGGCTGCTCCACCGCCATGCCAGGGATCTGGCTCAGTCCCGCCGCCAGGGCGCGCGCATTCGCGTGGTCATCGGCCAGGCGGTCGATATTGTGGTCCAGCGCATAAAGACACGCGGCGGCGCAAATCCCGGCCTGCCGCATCGAGCCGCCGAGCCGCTGCTTCCAGCGCCAGGCCTGGCCGATGAACTCATTCGATCCGGCCAGCACGGCACCGAGCGGCGCACCGAGACCCTTGGTGAAGTCGAGCCACACCGTATCGAAGCCCGCGCACATCTCGGTCGCCGGCACGCCGGAGGCCACGCAGGCATTCAACAGCCGCGCCCCGTCCATATGGGTGGCCCAGCCCTGCTCCCGCGCAATGTCGCAGAGTTCGTTCAGCTGGTTCACCGGCCAGACGGCACCGCCACCGATATTGGCGGTCTGCTCGATCTCAAGCAGGGTCTGGGGTGGAGCGTAACGGGTGCGGCTGCGGATCGCCGCGCGCAGCGTATCGGCATCGAACATGCCATTCGCGCCGCGCAGCGGATTGATCTGCACGCCCGCAATGGCGGCGTGGCTGCCCCCCTCGCTGCCCAGGATATGCGCGGTCTCATGCGCCAGCACCTCGTCGCCGGGGCGGCAATGGGTGTTGATGGCGATGACGTTGCACATGGTGCCGGAGGGCAGGAACATTGCCGCCTCCTTGCCCAGAAGCGCCGCCATGCGATCGCAGAGGAGATGGACGGTGGGATCGTCGCCGTGCTGCTCGTCGCCGACCTCCGCGGCCATCATCGCGGCCTTCATTGCCTGGGTCGGGCGGGTCTGGGTGTCGGAATAGAGATTGATGCGCACGGGGGGCGCGTTGGGGACGGGGCGCTCGGGGGCGTGGACCATGGGGCTCTCCGCGACGGGTTGCGGAGGGTTCTGCCAGTGGTCGGGCCCCACGGCCAGGGGGTGTCAGCCCTGACGGGGGCTGGGCCGCGCCGAAAGGGTGGCACCCGGGCGTTCCCGGCCATACAGCGCCATGGCTCGCCGCTCGAAGGCGCGAACCATCAACCGCACCGCCTCGTTGAAGACGGTGCCGATGACGGCCTGCAGCAGCCGGGACTTGAATTCGAAGTCGACGAAGAAATCGACCTCCGCACCACCGCCTGGTGCGGGAGCGAAGCGCCAGTGGTTGTTCAGATAGCGGAAGGGGCCGGTGAGGTATTCCACATGCACGTGGTGCGGCCGTTCCAGGGTGACGCGGCTGCGGAAGGTCTCGCGGAACATCTTGAACCCGATGGTAAGATCCGCGATCAGCTCGCCCTCGGTCCGGGACACGACATGGGCGCCGACGCACCAGGGCAGGAATTCCGGGTAGCGCCGCACATCCGCCACCAGATCGAACATTTGCTCGGGCGTGTAGGGAAGCCGCTTCTTCTCCGCGTGGGTGGGCATCTCAGGCGGCGGTCGCGGCGGCACGGCCGAGCGAGGCATCGCGGGCCGCGCGCAGCGCTGCGAAGTCCTGGTCCGCGTGATAGGAGGAACGGGTGAGCGGCGTGGCCGAGACCAGCAGGAAGCCCTTGGCGCGGGCCATGCGGGCATAATCCTCGAACTCCGCGGGCTCCACGAAGCGGTCCACGGCAGCGTGCTTCACCGTGGGCTGCAGGTACTGGCCGATGGTGAGGAAATCGATTTCGGCCGAACGCATGTCGTCCATCACCTGAAGCACCTCCCCGCGGGATTCGCCCAGGCCGACCATGACGCCGGACTTGGTGAAGATGCCGGGATCCAGCCGCTTCACCTCATCCAGCAGGCGCAGGGAGTGGAAGTAACGCGCGCCGGGGCGGATCGTGGGATAGAGCCGCGGCACCGTCTCAAGATTGTGGTTGAAGACATCCGGCCGGGCCTCGACCACCACCTCCAGCGCGCCGGTCTTGCGGAGGAAATCGGGGGTCAGGATCTCGATGGTGGTGCCGGGCGCGGCGACGCGGATGGAAGCGATGGTCCGGGCGAAATGGGCCGCGCCACCATCCCGCAGGTCGTCCCGGTCCACCGAGGTGATAACGACGTGGCGAAGGCCGAGGGCGGCCACCGCATCGCCCACGCGGCGCGGCTCATCGGCATCCAGCGCCTTGGGCATCCCGGTGGTGATGTTGCAGAAGGAGCAGGCGCGCGTGCAGATCTCGCCCATGATCATCATGGTCGCGTGGCGCTGCGACCAGCATTCCCCGATATTCGGGCAGGCCGCCTCCTCGCAAACCGTGACGAGCTTGTTCTCCCGCATCAGGTTGCGGGTCTCGTGGTAGATCGGATGGGTCGGGGCCTTCACCCGGATCCAGTCCGGCTTGCGCTTGATGGGGTTGTCCGGCCGGTTCGCCTTTTCCGGGTGGCGGAGGGGGGCAGCCGCGGCGCTGGGGACGATTCGTGCGATATGGGCAGGCAGGGCGGCGGCCACTGCCGGTTCGGCGGCTGCGCCCGCGCCGAGTTCGGCCTGGGCGCCGCCGGCGCGGTGATCCACCAGGATTCGGGTGGCCATGGGCTTCATCCTCGGCCGCGCCCGGAGCGGGGCGCGGCGATGGGGGTGGAGGCGGGTTCGGCCCCTAGATGTGGATCACCCGCCCGTAGGCATCAAGCACGGCCTCGTGCATCGCCTCGGAGACGGTGGGGTGCGGGAAGACGGTGTGCATCAGCTCGGCCTCGGTGGTCTCGAGGGTGCGGGCAACGGTGTAGCCCTGGATCATCTCCGTGACCTCGGGCCCGACCATATGGGCGCCGAGCAGCTCGCCGGTCTTCGCGTCGAACACTGTCTTGATCAGGCCCTCCGGTTCGCCGAGCGCGATGGCCTTGCCATTGCCGATGAAGGGGAAGCGGCCGACCCGGACCTCATGCCCGGCCTCCTTGGCCTTCGCCTCTGTCAGGCCGACGCTGGCCACCTGCGGGCGGCAATAGGTGCAGCCCGGGATGTTCAACGCCTCCAGGGGATGCGGATGCATGCCCGCGATGCCCTCGACGCAGATGATCGCCTCATGCGAGGCCTTGTGGGCCAGCCAGGGCGGGCCGGCCACGTCGCCGATGGCGTAGAGGCCGGGCTCGCCGGTGCGGCACATCTCGTCGATGACGATATGGGTCCGGTCGACCTGCACCTTCGTGCCCTCAAGGCCGAGATCCTCGACATTCCCGACGATGCCGACAGCCGAGATCAGCCGGTCCGCGGTGATCTCCTGGACCTTCCCGCCCGCCTCCACGCTGACGGTCACGGAGTCTGGCCCTTTGGTGATCTTGCCGATTTTCGCCCCTGTCAGGACATTCATCTTCTGCTTGGCAAAGGACTTCTGGACGAAGGCGCTGATCTCCGCGTCCTCGACCGGCAGGATGCGGTCCAGCACCTCGATGAGCGTCACCTGGGCGCCCATGTTGAGGTAGAAGCTGGCGAATTCGCTGCCGATGGCGCCCGAGCCGATCACGATGAGCGACTTCGGCATCACGTCCGGCACCAGCGCCTCGCGATAGGACCAGACCAGCTTCCCGTCCGGCTCCAGCCCCGGCAGCATGCGGGCGCGGGCGCCCGTGGCCAGGATGATGTTCTTCGCTGCCAGATCGGCGACAGGCTTGCCATCCTTGGTGACGGAGATCTTGCCGGGACCGGCCAGCCTGGCGGTGCCGTCATAGACGGTCACCTTGTTCTTCTTCATCAGCCCCTTCACGCCGCCGGAGAGCTGACCGGCCACGGCGCGGGAGCGCTTCACCACCTTCTGGAAATCGAAGCGGATATTGTCGGCCGCGAAGCCATAGGCATCGAGCGTGTGCAGCAGGTGGTTGATCTCGCTGGCGCGCAGCAGGGCCTTAGTTGGGATGCAGCCCCAGTTCAGGCAGATGCCGCCAAGATTCTCGCGCTCCACCAGCGCGACCTTCATCTTGAGCTGCGCCGCGCGGATCGCCGCGACATAGCCGCCGGGACCACCGCCCACCACCACCAGGTCGAACTGATCGGCCATGCTGGCCTCCTCCGTGCCGGCGCGCAGGGCGCCGAGTGACGTATCAGGCGGCAAGCTGCCGCAGGGCTTCGCCGCTGAGGCGTTGGCCCAGCCATTCCTTCATGCCCTGGGCGCCAAGGCCCCGGTAGAAAGCGATCGAGGGCTCGTTCCAGTCGAGCACCTGCCAGTCCAGCCGCGTCCAACCCTCCGCTACCGCGCGCTGCGCGAGGTAGCGGAAGAAGGCCTTCCCGATGCCCAGGCCACGATGCGCCGGCTCGACGAAGATATCTTCGAGATAGATGCCCGGCTTGCCGGTGAAGGTGCTGACATTGTTGAACCACAGCGCCTGCCCGACGACGCGGCCGCCAACCTCCGCCAGCACGGCGTGGAGCAGCGGCTTCGCACCGAAGAGCAACTCGGAAAAGTCCTCCTCGGTGCCCACCGCCTCATGCAGCAGCTTCTCGTATTGCGCGAGTTCGCGGACGAGGCGCACCACCTCGGCCAGATCGGCCGGGGTGGCGTCGCGCAGCGTGAAAGCGGCGGCGTCCGTCACAGCATCAGGCTCAGCGGGTCCTCGACAATCGACTAGAAAGTCGAGACCCATTCCGCCGCCAGCGCCCCGTCGATCGCGCGGTGATCGACCGAGAGCGTGACCGTCATCACCGTCGCGATGGCGAGCTGGCCGTCCTTAACCACCGGCCGCTTCTCCCCAGCCGAGACGGCGAGGATGCCGGCCTGGGGCGGGTTGATGATGGCCGAGAACTCCTTCACCCCGAACATGCCCATGTTCGAGATGGAGAAGCCGCCGCCCTGGAACTCCTCGGGCTTCAGCTTCCCGGCCTTCGCCCGCGCCGCAAGGTCCTTCATCTCGTTGGAGATGGTGGCCAGGCCTTTCTGGTCCGCCTTGCGGATGATCGGGGTGATCAGCCCGTCCGGGATGGAGACGGCAATGCTGATGTCCACGTCGTCGTAGATCACCATCGCGTCGTCGGTCCAGGAGGCGTTGGTCTGGGGCAGCTTCCGCAGGGTGGCGGCGGCGGCCTTGATGACCAGGTCGTTGACCGAGAGCTTATAGGCCCCGGCGCCCTCCTTGGGGGACCGCGCATTCAGGTCGGCGCGCAGCTTCATCAGCGCATCCAGCTCCACGTCGATCGAGACGTAGAAATGCGGGATGGTTTGCTTCGCCTCGCTCAGGCGGCGGGCGATGACCTTGCGCATCGAGGAATGCGGCACGGCCTTGTGCGGCGCCGTGATGACGGGCGCGGCGGGCTTCGGCGCAGGTGCCTTGGCGGGTGTGGGCTGCGCGGCAGCCGCCTGGGGCTGCGGCGCCGCGGCTGGCCTCGGGGCAGCCTGCGCCGCCTCGATATCCGCCTTCACGATGCGGCCATTCGGACCGGAGCCCTTTACCGAGCCAAGCTCGATGCCGGCCTGCTCCGCCATGCGGCGGGCGAGCGGCGATGCGAAGACGCGCCCTCCCTGCCCCGATGCGGCGGGCCGGGTCTGAGTCTGAGCCGCCTGCGCGGGTGCCGGCGCGGAGACGGGCTGCTCGGCGGCGCCGGCGACCTTGCCTCCGGATGCCTGCACCGCTTCCAGGGCCGGGCTGCCCGAGGGGGACGGCGCCGGCCCCGCGGCGGAGTCCTGCGCCTTGGCGGACGGGGCCGCATCGCCCGACGGCACGGCCTCACCCTCATCGACCATGATGCCGATAGGCTGGTTGACCTTCACCCCCTCGGTGCCATCGGGCACGAGGATCTTGCCGAGGACGCCTTCGTCCACGGCCTCGAATTCCATCGTGGCCTTGTCGGTTTCGATCTCGGCGATCACGTCGCCGGACTTCACCGCCTCGCCCTCCTTCTTGAGCCAGCGGGCGAGCGTCCCCTCCGTCATGGTCGGGGACAGGGCGGGCATCAGGATGTTCGTGGCCATCTGCGGCGCCCCTACTTGTAGGTTACTTTGCGCGCAGCCTCGACCACATGCGCCACCGTGGGCAGCGCGAGCTTCTCGAGGTTGGCGGCATAGGGCATCGGCACGTCGGCGCCCGCCACGCGGACTGGCGGCGCGTCGAGATAGTCGAAGGCGCCCTCGATCACCTGCATGGCGACCTCGCCGCCGATATTGGCGAAGGCCCAGCCTTCCTCGAGCGTGACGAGGCGATTGGTCTTCCGCACGGAGGCGAGCACGGTATCAATGTCCAGCGGGCGGATCGAGCGGAGGTTGATCACCTCGGCGGAGATGCCTGCCTTGGCCAGTTCCTCGGCCGCCTGCATCGCCATTCCCACCATGATCGAATAGGAGACGATGGTGACGTCCGTGCCCTGGCGCTCCACCTTCGCCTTGCCGATCGGCAGGATGAAATCCTCACTCGTCGGGCATTCGAAGGTCTGCCCGTAAAGAATTTCGTTCTCGAGGAAGATGACGGGGTTCGGGTCGCGGATGGCGGCGCGGAGCAGGCCCTTGGCATCGGCCGCCGACCAGGGCGCGATCACCTTCAGCCCGGGCACATGCGCGTACCAGGAGGTGTAGTCCTGGGAGTGCTGCGCGGCGACGCGCGCCGCCGCGCCGTTCGGCCCGCGGAAGACGATGGGGCAGCCGAGCTGGCCACCCGACATGTAGAGCGTCTTCGCCGCCGAATTGATGATGTGGTCGATGGCCTGCATCGAGAAGTTGAAGGTCATGAACTCGACGATCGGCTTCAGGCCGGTCAGCGCCGCGCCCACGGCCATGCCGGTGAAGCCGTGTTCGGTGATCGGCATGTCGAGCACGCGCTTCGGGCCGAACTCGTCCAGCAGTCCCTGGGAGATCTTATAGGCGCCCTGATACTGGGCGACCTCCTCGCCCATCAGGAACACGTCGCCATCTCCGCGCATCTCGGCGGCCATGGCGTCGCGCAGCGCCTCGCGCACCGTGATGGGCTTGGTCGGGCCCCAATCCTTCTCCGGCTCTGCGGTCGCGGCCTTCGGCTCGGCGGCGACACCCTCGCGCCGCTCGGCGCCCCGGGCGGCGACCTGTCCATGATCCTCGGCCTGCTTCGCCGTATCCCCCACCGCGCCGCCGTGTTGCGTCGCATTGGATTCCGGCTGCTGCGGAGTCGCCGCCTTGCTGCCCTGCTCGGCGACGGGGGTGGAGACATCGCCGGCCGGCGCGGCGCTACCATCCCCGCCATCCAGCTCGGCGATGGCGGCGTTCACCTGCACGCCCTCAGTGCCTTCGGCGACGAGGATCTTGGTGATCTTTCCCTCGTCCACGGCCTCCACCTCCATGGTGGCCTTGTCGGTCTCGATCTCGGCGAGCACGTCGCCGGACTTCACCTCATCGCCTTCCTTCTTCAGCCAGCGGCTGAGCTTCCCCTCCGTCATGGTGGGGGAGAGGGCGGGCATCAGGATCGTCGCGCCCATATCAGCGGGTCTCCACCAGAACGTCGGTCCAGAGTTCGGATTCATCGGGCTCGGGGCTGGACTGGGCGAACTCGGCCGCGTCCTGCACAATGGCCTTCACCTCGTCATCGACAGCCTTCAGATCCGCCTCGCTCGTGCCACCCTCAAGCAGGAGCTTGCGCACAGTCTCGATGCAGTCGTTCTGCTCGCGCATCTTCTGCACCTCCTCCCGCGTGCGGTACTTCGCCGGGTCGGACATGGAGTGGCCGCGGTAGCGGTAGGTCTGCATCTCCAGCAGGTACGGACCCTTGCCTTCCCGGCAATGCGCCACGGCGCGCTCGCCGGCGGCCTTCACGGCCAGCACGTCCATGCCGTTCACCTGTTCCCCGGGAATGCCCCAGGGCGCGCCGTTCTTCGACAGGTCCTTGGAGGCCGAGGCGCGCTCGACACTCGTGCCCATGCCGTAGCGGTTGTTCTCAATGATGAAGATGCAGGGCAGCTTCAGCAGGGCCGCCAGGTTGAAGCTCTCGTAAACTTGGCCCTGGTTCGACGCGCCCTCACCGAAATAGGCGAGCGCCACCTTGCCGTCCTCGCGGTACCAGTTGGCGAAAGCGAGGCCGATGCCGAGGGAGACCTGGGCGCCCACGATGCCGTGGCCGCCATAGAAGCCCTTCTCGCGCGAGAACATATGCATGCTCCCGCCCTTGCCCTTGGAATAGCCCCCGATGCGGCCGGTCAGCTCGGCCATCACGCCGCGGGCCTCCATGCCGGTCGCCAGCATATGGCCGTGGTCACGATAGGAGGTGATGACCTCGTCACCCTCCTCCAGCGTCATCTGCATGCCGACCACCACGGCTTCCTGGCCGATATACAGGTGGCAGAAGCCGCCGATCAGCCCCATGCCGTAGAGCTGGCCCGCCTTCTCCTCGAAGCGGCGGATCAGGAGCATCTCCCGATAGGCCTTGCCCAGGATGTCCTGGTTGTGGCCAGCAGAGGGGGGCGAGTCCTTACCGCGTCCGCCGCGGCGCTTCACCGCGCTGTCCGTCCCGAGGGCCATGGGGGGTGCTCCTGCGTTCAAGCCGGCCGAGGGGTGGCCTCAGTTAGCGGAGATACGGTCGCCGCCCAGGTTCAGCAAGCTACAAGACTCGCCTAAGTCATTGATGTTGCGGTGCAACATCACGATTAACCGAAGTTTGGTTAATCTTGCTGGTACGTGTCTGCCACCCAAGGCGCCCTCAGGGAAGCGCCCGACCACGGGAGGCAGAAAGCGGCAACGCCGGGTTGCGGCAGATGTTTCCGCCGCGGGAACACGGCCGGAAAAACGAAGCGGCGCGACGGGAACCCGCCGCGCCGCCCACCCAGACCCGTCCGGTCCCGCTGCTAGAAAAGGCGGCGGTTCGGCGCGTAGGGAATGATGATCTCTTCCTTCGCCACGACATTCAACAGGGCGCGGGCACGCTCCTCCAGCATGTCACGGTCCAGATGCTCGGCGCGAAGGCCTGCAACCTTGCGTTCCATCGTATCCCGCTCCGCCTCGGCCTCCGCCAGCACGATGCGGGCGGCGGCGATTTCGGCATTGCGGGTATCGCGGGCCAGCAACCCGCGCGTCCCATGTATTGCGTGGTGGGCGAAGTAGCCACACAGCGCGAAGAAGATTGTTGGAAGCACCAAGGCTTGCGCCCGGCGCTTCACCCCCTTGAAGAAAGCCAACTGCCCCTCCCCCGAAGAGCTTAGGCTGATCGGAATGATCCCCTGGGCACGGAGTAAAATCGGCGCGACGCTGCGGCGCAAGGCGTTTCGCGGCGGCGTTGCGGAATTAGCTGTGGACGTTGCACGCGCGCCGCGCTCGCGGCGCGCGCAGCACCGTTAAGCTTCCGTTCAGCGTCCGCGCGGCAGCACCGTGCGGCCCGCGTAGCGCGCCGCCGGGCCCAGGCCCTGCTCGATCCGGATGAGCTGGTTGTATTTTGCGAGCCGGTCGGAGCGGGACAGCGAGCCCGTCTTGATCTGCCCGCAGTTGGTGGCCACCGCGAGGTCGGCGATCGTCGCGTCCTCCGATTCGCCGGAGCGATGCGACATCACCGATTTGTAGCCGGCGCGATGCGCGGTCTCCACCGCCTCAAGCGTCTCGGTCAGCGTGCCGATCTGGTTCACCTTCACCAGGATCGCGTTGCCGACGCCCCTCTCGATTCCCTCGCGAAGACGCTCCGGGTTGGTCACGAACAGGTCGTCGCCGACAAGGTTCACCGTCTTGCCCAGGCGGTCGGTAAGAAGCTTCCACCCCTCCCAGTCATCCTCGGAGCAGCCATCCTCGATGGAGACGATGGGATAGCGGCCGCAGAGATCGGCCAGGTAGTCGACCATCCCGGCGGCATCGAGCTTCTTGCCCTCGCCCTCCATGTCATAGACACCGCCCTTGAAGAACTCGGTCGCGGCGCAATCGAGGGCGAAGACGACATCCTCGCCCACGCGGTGGCCGGCGGCCTCGCAGGCCTTGGCGATGAAGCCCAGCGCCTCGTCGGCGCTCTGCAGGTTCGGCGCGAAGCCTCCCTCGTCGCCGACATTCGTCGCGTGGCCGGCATCGTGCAGGGCGCGCTTGAGCGACTGGAAGATCTCGGAGCCGATCCGCACCGCATCGGCCATGGTGCCGGCGGCTACCGGCATCACCATGAATTCCTGGATGTCGATGGGGTTATCGGCGTGCTGGCCACCGTTGATGATGTTCATCATCGGCACTGGCAGTGTGCGCGCGAAGGTGCCGCCGACATAGCGGTAGAGCGGCAGGCTGTAATGCTCGGCCGCGGCCTTCGCATTGGCCAGCGAGACGGCGAGAATGGCGTTGGCGCCCAGGCGGCCCTTGTTGGGGGTGCCGTCCAGTTCGATCATCGTCTCGTCGATCTTCACCTGCTCGGTGGAGTCGAGGCCGGAGAGGGCGTCGAAGATCTCGCCCTCGACATTGGCCACCGCCTTGCGGACGCCCTTGCCGCCATAGCGGGACTTGTCCCCGTCCCGCAGCTCCACCGCCTCATGCGCGCCGGTGGAAGCGCCGGAGGGGACGATCGCGCGGCCGATGGCGCCGCTGTCGAGCACCACCTCCACCTCCACGGTGGGGTTGCCGCGGCTGTCCAGAACCTCGCGGGCGATGATGTCGGCGATGGCACTCATGGCATGTGTCTCCCGGCCTTGCCCCGTAATCCCGGGACGGGAAGCGGATAGGGCCGGGTGGGGGTCGCAGGCAAGGGCGGGGGCGGAACGATCCTGCCCCCTGCCCTACACGGTCAGGCGAACAGCCTGGCCGCGATCTTCGCGACATGGGCGCCCTGGAAGCGGGCAGCGCCCAGGTCGTCCTCGGTCGGCTTCACGCTGCCGTCGCTCCCCGCGATGGTGCTCGCGCCATAGGGCGTCCCGCCCTGCACCTTGGTCACGTCGGTCAGCGGGGCATAGCTATAGGGCAGGCCGACGATGACCATGCCGAAGTGGTAAAGGACGTTGTTGGTCGCCAGGATCGTGCTCTCCTGCCCGCCATGGGGGCTGGCGGTGGAGGTGAAGCTCGATCCGACCTTCCCCACCAGCGCGTTGCTGGCCCAGAGCCCGCCGGTCTGGTCGAGGAAGTTCTTCATCTGGGACGCCATGTTCCCGTAGCGCGTCGGCGTGCCGATGATGATGGCGTCATAGCCCGACAACTCGGCCACCGTCGCGATCGGGGCGGGCTGGTCCATCTTGTAGTAGGACTTCCGCGCGACCTCCTCCGGCACCAGTTCCGGCACGCGCTTCACCTCGACCGTGGTGCCAGGAACGGAGCGGGCACCCTCCGCGACCGCATAGGCCATCGTTTCGATATGGCCGTAACTGGAATAGTAGAGGACCAGAACCTTCGCCATCACCGCGCATCCTTCATCTGTCGCCCGCCTGGGCGGCGGCTCCTTCCCGGGAATTAGGAAAGAGCGGCGCAGACGGACAACGCTTGACGGAAATGACGGTTATTCACGCCGCCACGGTGACAATCCCGTCAGGGCGCGGCCGCCGGGCCGCATCGCCTGTCCCGGGGCCGCCCTCCGGCGGTCAGGCCACAGGCGGGGCCTTGGCGAGGGCATCGAAGGCCTTCAGCCGCGCGATCAGCGCCGGCATCTCGCGGATTGGGATCATGTTCGGCCCGTCGCTCGGTGCCTTGTCCGGGTCCGGATGGGTTTCGATGAACACCATCGCGATGCCCACGGCCACGGCCGCCCGCGCCAGCACGGGCGCGAATTCCCGCTGCCCGCCGCTGCTGCCGCCCAGGCCGCCCGGCTGCTGCACCGAATGCGTCGCGTCGAACACCACAGGATAGCCGGTGCGCGCCATGATCGGCAGGCCGCGCAGGTCGGAAACCAGTGTGTTGTAGCCGAAGGAGGTGCCGCGATCGC
>DATCMG010000802.1:0-2463 GCA_036563555.1 Roseomonas sp.
TATTTCGAGCGGCTGAACAACCCGACGCCCTGGACGGTGCGGACCAACAAGAACTTCCTCAACACGGTGCGCGGCATTTGCGACGTCGTGCTCTCCGAGGGCACCGCCGATGGCGGCGCGATGCTCACGTTCCGCCTCGACCCGCCAGTGGGGCGGGAGGATGGGCTGCGCCAGGCCATCGCGGCCGCGCTGCCCGAGTTGCTGGCCGAAACCGGCATCCTCGCGGCCCATCTCTGCGTCGCGCGGCGGGAGGCGAGCCTGATCGAGACGACGGAGCGCACGGGCCGCGCGCCGCTGATCGCGCCGCATTGGATCCTGCTGGTGGAGGGCATGTCGCCCGCCGTGCTCGCCGCGGCCTGCGCCCGCCACCTGCCGGACTCCCGTCTCGGCCTTCGGGCGGAGCGCGGCCTCTATGCGCTGGAGCTTTCCCTCTCCCGCCCCCCACAAGGATGAGCGAGGTGGATGCCCTCTCGCGGCTTGCCCGGGATGTCGCGCAGGTCCGCCACGTCGATATCGGCGCCGCAGCCGCGCGGGACACGGTTCGCCGTATCCTCGACACCCTGGGCTGCGCCCTTGCCGCCCATGAGGCGGAGCCGGTACGGATCGCGCGCGGCCTCGCGCTGAATGTCACGGGCAAGCCCGGGGCGCGGCTGCTCGGCAGCGGCCACGCCACCTCTGAGGAAATGGCGGCCTTCGCCAATGGCCTCGCCGCCAGGGTGATGGAGGGAAATGACGCCTATCCCGGTGGCGGCGGGCATCCAAGCGACGCCATCCCCGCCATCCTGGCCGTGGCGGAGGCCCAGGGCGCACCGGGGCGCTCGGTGATCGAAGCGGTCTGGACGTCCTATCAGGTGCATTTCGCGCTGTTCCAGGCGCTCCGCCTGCGCGAGGCGGGGCTGGACCACGTGCTCTACACCGCTCTCGCCACCGCCGCGGGCGTGGCGAAGCTGCTGGGCCTGGCGCCCGAGGCCACGCGCCACGCGCTCGCCCTGGCCCTCACGCCCAACCTGTCGCTGCACGCGACGCGGGTCGGCGCGATCTCCATGTGGAAGGGCGCGGCCGGAGCGAACGCCGCCCGCAACGGGGTCTTCGCCGCCCGGCTGGCGGCGGCGGGCATGACAGGGCCGGAGGCGCCGCTCGACGGCCATCACGGCCTTATCGAGCTGATCGGGCCGCGCGACATCGGCGGCATCCTCGGCCAGCCGGACGCCATGCTGACCCGCGCCTGCCACAAGTTCCTCCTCAGCGAGTATCACGCGCAGTCACCGGTAATCGCCGCGCTGCAGCTCCGCCCGGCGCCCGACGCCATCGAGCGCCTGGACGTGCACACCTATCACTTCACCTGGAGCGAGATCGGCAGCGGCCCCGAGAAGTGGAAGCCGGAAACCGCCGAGGCGGCGGATCACAGCCTGCCCTACATCCTCGCCGCGACCCTCGTGGATAGTGGCTACAGCGACGCGATCTACGCCCCGGAACGGCTGAGGGATCCACGGATCCGTGCGCTCATGCCGCGCATCCATGTGCATGAGGATCCGGAGCTGACGGCGATCTTTCCCGGCGCCTACCCGTGCCGCCTGGAGGTGACCCTGCGGGACGGGCGCGTGCTGCGCGCCGAGGTGGCGAACCCGCCGGGCCACCCGGACAATCCGATGAGCGACGCGCAGATCGCCGGCAAGTTCCGCGCCCTGGCCGGCCGCGTCCTGGATGCGGCGCAGGTGGAGGCGGCACTCGATTGGCTCTGGCGGCTGGAGGAACAGCCCTCGATGCGTCCCTTCTTCGATCTGGTGAGGGTAGATTCCGCCCCGCCGGCATCAGGCCGCCTGGCCCAGCCGGTTCGCCCCGCGTAGCGCGACGCGCGCAGCGTGGCGGCCGGAAACGAAGGCCCAGGCAAGGTGATGGCCATGCCCGTCCAGCAGCACGCCGCCCTGTCCCGCGCCGCCGGCGGCGAAGAGGCCGGGGATCGGCTGGTCGCCCTTGCCCAGCACCTCAAGGTCGTCGCTGACGGCCAACCCGCCCTCGGTGACCGTCAGGTAGCCGCGGGCGGGGCCGAGCGCGTGGAAGGGGGCGGCGGTGATGTGCTCCGCCTCCGGGCGCCCGGCGTTGTGCTCGGCCACGGCGGCCTCCAGCGCCGCGGATGGCATCCCCAGACGCTCGGCGAGTGCCGCCAGGGTCGGTGCGCTGGCATAGATGTCGTGCCGCACGTCACGGTAGTCGCGCATATAGGCATAGGCGACGCCCGGGGCGGTGGAGACGAAATTGGGCCAGGTCTCGAAGCGCGTCGCCAGCCGGTCGTCCATGATGATGAAGCCCTTGTTCTCGGGCGTCAGGGCGAGGTTCCGGGCGGGGCTGGACAGGTCCATCGCGACCAGTGCGCCTGAGGGCGTGACGAGGGCGGCGCCCTGCTTGAACAGGTTCGGCTCCGGCCCCAGCACGGTGGTGACGAAGCGCATCAGGAAGGGCCGC
>DATCMG010000808.1:0-1576 GCA_036563555.1 Roseomonas sp.
ACGGGCGAGGCACCGATCCTCTCGTGTTGGCCAGGCGGCGGGCTGGCGGAGGGCAGGGGCTCGAACTCCTTCGCCTTCTCGCCAGGCAACTCGGCGGCGATGCAGAGCAAGGAACGCCAGAGCGTGGCACCAGCATCACGGTGCGCTTTCCACTCGTCGTGTGACGGAGAGCCACGTCTCACATGGACCGAAATCCGGAGATGCCCCCTGACAGGCAGAGTAGGGACTGGCCACTGCAGGGCTGGAATGCGGAGGCGCCGGTTGCGGCCGGGCGCCCCGAGGCCGATATGAGGCCCCTCGCAAGGCCAAGCCTTGCCTTTGCCGCGCCGCCCCCCGCGCCACGCCGTGCCCTGCCGCACGCTGCCGCGTTCAGGCGCCCCCTTTCCCTGGACGCTTGAAAATGCCCTTTGGTAGCCTTCCCACGCCGCTTCGCGATGCGCTCGCCGCCCGCGGCTACGCAGCCCCCACCCCCGTCCAGGCCGCCGTGCTGGCCGAGGGCACGGATGGGCGCGACCTGCTCGTCTCCGCCCGCACAGGCTCCGGCAAGACCGTTGCCTACGGCATGGCCCTGGCCGCCAACCTGCTGGGCGATTCCGCCCGCCTGCCCTTCGCCGGCGCGCCCCTGGCCCTGGTCGTGGCGCCGACGCGCGAACTGGCCCTGCAGGTGAAGGCGGAGTTGAGCTGGCTCTACGGCCCGGCCGGTGGCCGCGTGGTCTCCTGCGTCGGCGGCATGGATCCGGTTGCCGAGCGCCGCGCGCTCTCGGCCGGCGCCCATATCGCCGTCGGCACCCCCGGCCGCGTGCGCGACCATATCGAGCGCGGCAACCTCAAGACCGACGCCATCCGTGCCGTGGTGCTGGACGAGGCCGATGAAATGCTCGACCTCGGCTTCCGCGAGGAGCTGGAGGCCATCCTCGGCGCCCTGCCCGAGACCCGCCGCACCCTTCTCTTCTCCGCGACCGTGCCGCGCCCCATCGCGCAGATGGCCAAGCAGTTCCAGCGCGACGCCCTGCGGATCGAGGCGACCTCGGGCGACGAGCCGCATGGAGACATCAGCTACCGTGCAGCCCTCGTCGCCCCGAGCGATGTCGAGCGCGCCGTGGTGAACGCGCTGCGGCTCGAGGATGCGCCCATCTCCATGGTGTTCTGCGCCACCCGCGCCGCCGTGGCCCGGCTGCACGGCAACCTTTCGGAGCGCGGCTTCGCCACGGTCGCGCTCTCGGGCGAACTGTCGCAGGCCGAGCGCACACGCGCGCTGCAGAGCCTGCGGGACGGGCATGTCCGCATCTGCGTCGCCACCGACGTGGCCGCGCGCGGCATCGACCTGCCCGAGCTGGACCTGGTGATCCATGCCGAGCTGCCGCGCGACCCCGACACGCTGCTGCACCGTTCCGGCCGCACCGGCCGCGCCGGCCGCAAGGGCACCAGCCTGCTGATCGTCACGCCCTCCCGCCGCCGCATCGCGGAGCGCCTGCTCCAGGCCGCGCGCGTCGAAGCTGCCTGGGGGCCCGCCCCCTCCGCCGAAGCCGTGCGCGCCAAGGATGCCGAGCGCATCGCCGCCCGCGCGACGGAAATC
>DATCMG010000819.1:0-5488 GCA_036563555.1 Roseomonas sp.
CAGTGCCTCCAGCCCCGTACCGCCCAGGCTGAAGACCAGGTTGGAGAACACGGCGCTGATGCGTGCCAGCGCACGGCCGCTCCGCTGTAGGGCCTCGATCGTGTTGGGGAAGCTCGGCGGCGCGGGATCGGCCCCGATGGCGGCGACCTCGGCCAGGTGCGACGCCATGGCTTCCGCAAAGGCCGGGGCGAAATGGGCGGGACGGATTCGATCGAAGGGCGGCATGCCGAACGGGGTCGTCCAGGGAGCCAGGAGGGGATTGGTCTCGCTCATGGCGGCATACGGTGGTGAAGCGCGGCCGGGGTCAAGGGATGCCGCCATCTCGCCCCGCGGAAGCGGCCAGGGACAGCTCGTCCTGCCTTCCGGGAGGTGCCTATCGGGTGGATGGGTTCGGCAGCACGGAACCGGGGCAAGCATGGCCGCGTTTCGACTTCGCTGGCTGATGCAGGAACCGAGGTCGATAATGTGGAGAGATCGGAACCGCCTCGAACTGCTTGCTCGTCTGGGCTATGCGGCCCGTGGTGCGGTCAGCCTGATCGTGGGACTGCTGGCCCTGCTTGCCGCCATCGGCCGCGGGGGCGAGGTGACGGGGTCCAAGGGGGCGCTGCAAACGCTGCTGTCCCAGCCTCTGGGGAGCGTTCTCCTGGGGGCCATGGCGATCGGGCTGTTCGGCTTTGCCCTCTGGCGCGCGCTCCAATCGATTCTGGACGCCGACGGGCGCGGCCGGTCTTGGCGGGCCATGGCCGCCCGCACGGGGCAGTTGATCTCGGCCGCCATCTATACCGGCCTCGGCATATTCGCCGTGAACCTCCTGATCGGCTCGGCGTCCGGCGGTGAAGAAGAGCAGGCCGCGCGGGACTGGACCAGATGGCTCCTGAGCCAGCCTTTCGGGCGATGGCTCCTCGGCGCCGTCGCGCTCGGAGTCCTGGGAAGCGCCTTCGGAATGGCAGGCAAGGCCTGGTCGGCCTCGTTTCGCCGGCATCTGGCATGCGGATCGGATACGGCATCCTGGGTGATTCCGCTCGGTCGGGCCGGCTATGCGGCGAGGGCGGTCGTCTTTCTCATCATCGGGGGATTCCTTCTCAGCGCGGCATGGCAGGTGGACCCGAGCGAGGCCCGCGGCCTCGGCGGCGCGCTGCTCGCCCTTCAGGAGCAACCCTTCGGGCGGGTCCTGTTCGGGCTGGTTGCGCTTGGCCTGGCCGCATTCGGGATCTTCGAGTTCTTCGAGGCGAGATACCGGCGGATCGCCGCGCCGACGGAGAGGCAGGCCCTCAACGCCGCCGCGTCACGCATGACTTGACCGCCGCGCCACGTTCAGGATTCCAGGCGCGACGAACCCGCGCGCCTGGAATCCTGTCGCGTCGAGACATTGCATACGGGGAAGGCCTGGCAGGCTGCCAATCCCACAACAGCCCTTACACGGCGAAGCTGGCAGTTGATAAAATCCGAAGCCAGAAATTCATCTTTGACTATTCGTTCGATATGGCTGCCGCCGCGCGGAGCCGTATCACCAGCACTGGCCGGGGGCCCGGTATCCCGCCGCATCAGTGAAGGGCCAATGCCCGGCCGGCATCGGCGTCTTTGCATCGAGCGCTTCATGGTGGAAACTCCGCAGGACAGCGAGGAGCGCGGACTGCGGCATGGGCGACACCGATCTCGATAGCACCGCCTGGCGGGTGACGCCCGGCGCATACCTGGCCGGACGCGCAGCGGAGCACGCGATGCCCGAGCGCCCGCTTTCCCGCTACCTGACCATGCGGGACGGGTGCCGGATCGCCGTGGATGCCTGGTTGCCCGAGGGCGCCACCGGGCCGGTTCCGACCGTGCTCATTCTCACCCCCTATTACCGCCGTTTCCTTGTCGCCGGGGGCAGTGACGCCGACGCCATCCCCAATGCCGGCAAGTTCGTCCGCTTCCTCGTGCCGCGCGGCTATGCGGTCGTGGTGGTGGATGTGCGCGGCACCGGCGCGAGCTTCGGCACGCGCGACAGCTTCCGCTCGCCCCGCGAGCGGGAGGACAGCCGCGAGATCGCGGACTGGGTCGTGGCCCAGCCCTGGTCCGATGGACGAATCGGCGCGACCGGCATCTCCTATCCCGGGGCGGCGTCCGACTTCCTGGCGAGCACGGGCCACCCGGCGGTCAAGGCGATCGCACCGCTCTTCGCCATGTGGGACACATGGCAGGACCACTACTATCCCGGCGGCGTGTTCCTGAACCGGCTCTCGCGATCCTATGACGACCTGATGATCGCCATGGATCATGACCGGCGCGACCTGCTGAAGAACATCGCCTATTACGCCAACCCGGATCTGCAGGGTCCTGCCCCCGTGGACGAGGATCCGGATGGTGCGCTGTTGGCCGAGGCCATCCACGAACACCTCGGCAGCTTCCACATGCCCGACTTCATCACGGAGTTCCGCTTCCGCGAGGAGCCGCTGCCCTATGACGAGGGCTTCAGCTCCGCCTCCTTCAGCCCCTATGCCTATAGCAGCCATACGCGGAAGGATGTCGCGGTGCTCGCCACTTCCGGCTGGATGGATGGCGTGGGCTTCAGCAATGCCGCCATCGCGCGCTTCCTGACGCTGGGGGACAACCCTGTCCACCTCCTGCTCGGCCCCTGGGACCACGGGGCACGCAGCAACGTCTCTCCCTGGCGGGCCGAAACGGCCTCGCAGTTCCCGCTGCTGGGCGAGTTGCTGCGCTTCTTCGACCATTACCTGATGGGCCGCGCCACGGGTTACGAGGCCGAGTCCCCGATCCACTACTTCTCCATCCATGCCGAGCGCTGGCAGGAGGCGGCTTCCTGGCCACCGGTCGGGGAAACGCGCCGCCTGCACCTCGCCCCCGGCACCCTCGCGCCCGAGCCTGGCGTGGCAGGCCGTGACATGATGCAGGTGGACTTCACCGCCGGCAGCGGCGGCCACACGCGTTATGAGCGGCTGGCCGCCATCGACACCACCACCTACTACGCTGACTGGGGCGAGCGGGAGGCGAAGCTGCCCTCCTGGACCTCCTCGCCGATGGAGGCCGACACGGAGCTGACCGGCCACGGCATCGCCGATCTCTGGATCGAGTGCAGCGAGCCCGACGCCGCGCTCTTCGCCTATCTCTCCGAAGTCGAGGCGGATGGCACGGTTCGCTACGTCACCGAGGGCCTGCTCCGTGCCCTGCACCGCAAGGAGGCACCGGCGCCGGAACGCTACCAGACAAGCTGGCCCACCCGCAGCTTCCGGCGCGCGGATGCGGCCCCGCTGGTGCCAGGCCGCGCCGAGCGCCTCCGCATCCCGCTGCTGCCGACATCCTGGGTGTTCAGGGCGGGCAGCCGCATCCGCCTTTCCCTGGCGGGCGCCGACGCGGACCATTGCGCGCAGGTGCCGCATGGACGGCCGCCCCTCATTTCCGTTCTGCACGGCGGCGGCCACGCATCGGCGCTCGACTTGCCCCTGCGGCCTTTCGCTGATCCGCAGCCCCGATCCGCCGGTCCTGAAGGAACCATGCCATGACGATGCGCCCCATCGGACGCCGAGCCTTGACCGCCACGGCCATGGGAGCCGGCGCGGCCTTGCTCGGGCGGCAAGCGCGGGCCCAGGGCGCCTTTCCCAACCAGCCCATACGCCTCGTTGTCTCCCAGGCCGCGGGCTCCAACACCGATGTCGTGGCGCGGCTGATGGCCGAGCCCATGGCCCGCAAGCTGGGACAGCCCGTGGTGGTGGAGAACCGCGCGGGCGCCAATGGCGTGATCGCGACGACCTACATCAAGCAACAGCGCCCCGATGGGCATGTTATCGCCCTCGTCGGCGTCTCGCTGCTCACCTTTAATCCCTATCTCTACAGCAACCTGCCCTATGACCCGGCGCGCGACTTCACCTACATCGCCCCCGTCACCGACACGCCCTTCGTGCTGGTCGTGAGCCCGAAGAGCGGCATCACCTCTCTCGCCGGCTTCGTGGAGCGGGCGAAGGCCCAGCCGGGCCGCATCACCTTCTCCAGCGCCGGCATCGGCAACTCGACCCATCTGGCCACCGAGATGCTGGCGGACCGCACCGGCATCCGGCTCTCCCACATCCCCTATGCCGGCACGACCCAGGCGCTGACGGCCGTGATGACCGGCGAGGTGGACGCGATGATCAGCGTGCTCGGCAACGCCCTGCCGCAGATCCGCAACGGGTCTCTCATTCCCCTGGCGGCCGTTGCCGCGGCCCGTTCCCCCGACCTGCCGGACCTGCCCACCCTGGTCGAGGCAGGGGTGGACGCGCCCGTGATGCCCGGCTGGCTCGCCCTGGTCGGCCCGGCCGGCATGCCCGAGCCGGTCGTGACGCAACTCAACGTAGCGGTGCGCGAGGCCATGGCCGATCCGGCCGTGGCGCAGAACATGGTCACCTCCAACATCGTGCCGATTCCGGGCTCGGCGGACGATATCCGCAGGCGCGTCGCACGGGATGGGGAGGTCTGGGGCGGCTTCATCCGTGCGAGGAACTTGCGGGTGGAGTGAGGCGGCCGCGGAGGCCGCCCCACCACGGGGCACAGGACGCCACTGCCGCTTCCTGGCGGTGCTGCCAATTCAGCATCGGCTTGCGCGAAATTCTCTTCCTGTGCGAGCGGGCGGGCTGGGCTTCTTATAGCGGGATCCTGGAGAGGCCTCTTGCCCGATCTACCCCACCCCGCCGCCTCAAGGCTCCCGCCGGCCAGAGGCGCAAGCACGAGAGCGGCGGTTCAGACGATTCTTTCCCGTGCTGCGGCGGGCCCGGCCAGCGGCCCGGTCCGGCCAGGCATCGGGCCAAGCGCAATGAGGCACGATCCCTGCAAAGGCCGCGATCCTGGCCCGGACACGGCCTCCCTGAACGGAGAAGAATAGAATGAGACGCCGCACTGCAACGGCCCTGCTCGCCACCGCGCTCGGCGCGCCCCTCCTGCGCACCGCCGCTGCCCAAGAGGTGCGCACCCTGCGCATCGGCAGTGCGCTCGACCCGCAGCACCCCATCCTGGTCGGCGCCCGTCGCATGGCCGAGGTCGCGGAGCAGGAGAGCGGCGGGAAGCTGAAGATCAACCTGTTCCCCTCCAGCCAGCTCGGGGCGCAGCGGGAGATGTGGCAGAATGTCCAGGCCGGCGTGCTGGACGGCATCATCGATGCCAGCGCCAGCATGGTGACCTTCATCCCGCAATTCGGCGTGCTGGACCTGCCCTATCTCGTGCCCGACGAGGCCGCAGCCTTCCGCCTGCTGGACGGGCCGGTGGTGGAGGAGGATCTGGTGCGCCGCGCCGCATCCTCCGGCTTCCGCGTTGTGAATTTCTGGGAAGTGACCTTCCGCAACATCTACACCCGCAGCCGCCCGGTGAACGCGGTGGCCGACCTGCGCGGTCAGAAGATCCGCGTCATCCCCAACCCCTCCTATATCGCGCTGTTCCGCGGCCTGGGCGCCGCGCCGACGCCGATGGCCTTCGGCGAGGTCTACACCGCGCTCCAGCAGGGCGTGCTGGACGGGGCGGA
>DATCMG010000838.1:0-1783 GCA_036563555.1 Roseomonas sp.
GTTCCGCCTTGAAGCCGCCCTCGCCGGTGGGGCCGGGCGCGCCATCGGGCGTGATCCAGTTGCGGAAGGCGCTGTCCTTCCGGACGAAGCGGCCGCTGGTGGCCTTGGTGTCGTACCACTGGTCCTGCCACCGGCCGTCCACGAGCAGTCCCATCGCGTCACTCCCGAATGCCCTGGCCTGAATGCCCCGGTGGAACGCCGGGGCCGGGCAGACGTTCGGTCAGCCGGCGGGATAGGCGGCGAGGAGAGCCGCAGTGCCATACGCACGGAAGATCTGGAAGGCCAGGAGCACCGCCAGAAGCCATGTGATCATCCATAGTGCTCGGCCGATTGGCCGAAGAATATCCGCCCCAGGCTGCTGAACAGAGGGTGGCTCAACATTCCTGTCGCGCTGCGGAGTGGTGGAAGGCTCGGCGTCACTGCCGGCCCGCGGAGTGGCTGCTGACGTGGGAGGTTCCCAGTGGGGGGCAACAGACCGGACATGCCCGTGCGCAATCCCGCCATGTTCATCGTTCAGTAAATACCAGTCGATCCGGTCGGTCAGTGTCTTGCGTTTCTGCCTGGTCTCGTCCGCATGGAGGTCAAGTTCCAGAACCAGCGCCATTGCGTTGGCGCGCCCCAACCGCACCTCTGCCCATACCCCCTCGAAGATGCTCTCGGGCAGAAAGACATGGATCCACCAGGCCGCTTCCAAACCGAGTTCCCAGTTTGACGGTGTGAACTTGATCGAGGCTCGGGCGCCTTCCGGGACAGGATGAAGGCCAACGTGAAGAGCCCTTGCCTTCTTGTACCTGTTCTGCAGGGTCAGCGTGTCTCGGTTTAACGTGGCCGTGCCGTTGAGCACCCGGTTGAACTTCCACTCCGGCCGCGGCTCATCCTTGCGGAACCGGAAGGGAATGATATTTGCCTCATCGACCCATGATGTGTTCGCGGCGAGGTTTCGGACGGTAAATGTCTGGGCATAGCCAATATTCTTGACGTGCGGACGCCCCCCGATATCGATCCTGTCAGGGCTGGGCTCTTCAACCCCCGAATGCTCAGACGAAGGGGCGAGCTTTTGGGGCACCATGTCCATGGCCCAGAAATCGTCCATTTGTTTAGATTTCGCAACATAATGGTCCGTGCGGTTAAGTAACTTTCTCTTGCGCTATCTCCAATGACCCTGCACCCGGAGCTGGCCGGCGCTCGGGAGGGCCGTCCGGGAGGAGGCCACTCGGTGATGCGCGGCAGCATTCACGGCGACAGCCTGGCCCGGAGCACCCAGGAGCCCGCGCATTCTGGCCGCCAAGGCCGTGGCCATGTGCGGCTTGCCCAGGAACTTCAGGCCGTCGTCCAGCCGCCCGGCGGTGCTGGCCAGCCCTGGATGCGGGAGGCCTGAGAGATGGTGACGCCGGACTGGGTGACGCTGCGCATCCTGCTGGCGACAGCCGAGCTGGGCAGCATCACCCGCGCGGCGGCGCGCTGCGGCATCGCCACATCAGCGGCGGCGAAGCGGTTGCAGGCGCTGGAGGCGGAGTGCGGGCTGCCGATCCTGGCGCGCGGGCCGCGCGGCGTGCGGCTGACGGAGGCGGGCGAGATGCTGGCCCGGCACGGGCGCGCGGCCTTCGGAGCACTGGCGCGGCTGACCGATGACCTGCGGGCCCTGGCGGCGGGGGAGCTGGGCAGCGTGCGGCTGCATGCCACGGCTTCCTCCATCGCCGGGCATCCGCTGCCGGAGGCGCTCGCCGAATTCGCGCGGGTGCAGCCCGGCATCCAGGTGGAGCTGCATGAGGAAACCAGCCTT
>DATCMG010000881.1:0-2710 GCA_036563555.1 Roseomonas sp.
CCCGCCATCGCCGCCCAGAGCGCCAGAACAAGCGGCCCGAAGCGCCGCAGCAGGCACAGGGTGGAAACCATCAGCAGCAGGATCGCCGCTTCGCCCAGATTTTCCGTCAGCAGCACGCCAAAGGCCGAAAGCCCGCCTAGATCGACGTAATAATCCCAGACCAGCGGCACGACATGGCCAAAGAAATCCGGGAAGAACACGGGGATGGAGGCGAGATAGAGCACCCACACCCCCGCCATGGTCCAGGGCACCGGATCCCGCAGCGAGACCCGGATCCGCGGCCAGCCGCGTCGCAAAAGCACCGCGGCCTCCACCAGCAGCGGCACCGCCAGGAAATGCGGCTTCAGCGCGAAGCCGAGCGCCGCCAGCAGCGCCACCCCGAAGGTCATCCAGCGCGAGGTCGGCAGGCCCAGCATCCGCCGGGCCGCCAGCACGGCATAGGGTATCGCGACGCTGCCCATCAGCACCTCGCGCTGGCCGAAATCATAGCCGGGCAGCACCATGGCCAGCGGCACCAGCGCCGCCAGCACCGCCCGCTCCACCGGCCCTTCCTGCACCCCTTCCCGCAGCCGCTCCGCGAGCCACCAGCACAGCCCGGCCAGCCCCACCAGCCAAAGCAGCAGCGCGCTCACCCCATCCAGCGGCGTGAACTCGGCCAGATAGCCCGGGATGAGGTTCAGCACGAAGATCAGTGGCGGGTTGACGTCAATGAGCTGCGAATACAGCCGCTCCCCCGCGATCCAGCGCTGGGTGAAGTTCAGCACCGCCGCCACGTCATGGTTCAGGGGGGGCGACAGCACGGTCAGCAGGAACAGCGCCGCCGGCAGCAGCGCCGCCGCCCGCCAGAGCCGCGCCCGGAGGGCAGGCCCCGCGAGCGCGCCGAGCTGCCCGTGCGCCGCATCGGGGACGGAAACGGCCTGGGCCGTGGGGGAGGGAGGGACAGAAGCGTTCATGCTTGGCGTTTCTGCGGTCGCATCCTGGGTTCCGCGGGGCCAGCGCGCAATCCGTCCCCGGAAACGGAGACGCAGCGGGCCTTCTACCCCTGACCGCCCTCCCTATGCGCCTGGATTGCGGCACCCCCTGGGCGGGCCTGCCTTGTCCCTGCCGCAGCCCACTGCCAAAAGCGGGGGATCCGGTGCCCGCCCCTTTCCACCGGCCACCCCACCGAGCGAATCGCCGAGCCCACCTTGGAAGATGCCGAATACGACCTGATGGACGCTGCCGAGCAAGGCATGTGGTGGTACCGCGCCATCCATGCCCGGCTCCTGGCCGTCCTTGAGGCCCGGCCCGGCACCCCCGCCCTGCCGGTGCTCGATGCCGGCTGCGGTACGGGCGGCTTCCTGGCCCGTCTCGCCCAGGCCTCGTCCCGCCCGGCCTTCGGGCTGGACTACAATCCCCGCGCCGCCGCCCGCGCCGTAGCCAAGTCCGGCCTGCCCGCCACGGGCGGCACCATCAATGCCCTACCCTTCCCCGATGCGGCCTTCGGCGCTGCTGTCTCCGTGGATGTTCTCTGCCATGCGGCGGTGGACCAACCCCGGGCACTGGCCGAGCTACACCGGGTGCTCGCCCCCGGCGCGACCCTGGTCCTGAACCTGCCCGCCTTCGCATGGCTGTTCTCGGCCCATGACGTGCGCGTCCACAACGCCCGCCGCTACACCGCCCGCAGCGCGACCGAGCTGCTGCGCGGGGCGGGCTTCACCGATGTCTCGGCCCATTACTGGAACAGCCTCCTGCTCCCCCTCATGGTCCTCCAGCGCAAGGTGCTGGCCCGCGGCCAGGACCATGCGAGCGACGTGGGCGACTTCCCGCCCTGGCTGGACCGCCTCCTGCACGGTGTGAGCGAGATCGAGCGCCGCGCCCGCCTCTCCCTTCCGGCCGGCGGCTCCGTGCTGCTGACCGCGACCCGACCCTGAAGGACCCGACCGACATGCGCCCCCAGGAACATCTGGCGCCCATCGCCGAGCCCGTCGGCCTCTCCATCGTCGTCCCGGTCTATCGCGGCGCGGCGACGGTCGGCATGCTCGTCGAAGCCCTTTCCGCCCTGAAGCCCGCCGGCGGCATCGAGATCGTGCTGGTGAATGACGGCTCCCCCGACAATTCGGGCGAGGTCTGCCGCCGGCTGGCCGCCGATGCCAGCATCCCCCTCACCTATGTTGAGCACGCCCGCAACTTCGGCGAGCACAACGCGGTCATGTCCGGCCTCCGCGTCGCCCGCGGCAGCTACGTGATCACCATGGATGACGACCTCCAGAACCCGCCGGAGGAGGTGCTGAAGCTCTACGACCACGCCCGCCTCGGAAACTGGGACGTGGTCTACACCCGCTATGCCGTGAAGGAGCATGAGGGCTGGCGTAACCTCGGCAGCCGCTTCGCCAATGGCGTGGCGGACCTGCTGCTGGACAAGCCGCGCGGCCTCTATCTCTCCTCCTTCCGCTGCATGTCGGCGCTCGTGGTGCGGGAGATCACGCGCTACGCCGGTCCCTACCCCTATATCGACGGCCTGATCATGCAGGTCACGCAGCGCATCGATTCCATCGAGGTGCTTCACCTGAAGCGCACCGAGGGACGCAGCAACTACACGCTGCGCCGCCTGGTCCGCCTCTGGCTGAACCTCGCGACCAACTTCTCCCTCCTGCCCGTCCGCCTCGCCGTCTATGCCGGCGTCGCCATGGGCATCCTCGGCGTCCTCGCCGCGCTGTTCGTCATCATC
>DATCMG010000384.1:0-2639 GCA_036563555.1 Roseomonas sp.
GCAGAACATGAACGCGACGCGCCCGGCGATTAGGTCCGGCATCGCCGGCGCCGAGCCGCGATAGGGCACATGCACCATCTCCGCGCCGCTCGCGGTGGCGAATAGCGCGGCCGAGAGGTGCTGCGGGCTACCCGGCCCGGCGGACGCGTAACTGTAGCGGCTGCTAGGCCGCTTTGCCTCGGCAATCAGCGCTGGCACATCCGCAGGGCCGTTACGCGGCACGACGAGGACGAACGGCGTGGTCGTGACCGTCGCCGCCAATGAGAAATCGCGCGCCGGGTCGTAGGCGAGACTGCGGAAGAGGGCGGGCGCGACGGCGAGGGTGGTGGCAGTGGCCAGCAGCACCGTGTGCCCATCCGCCGGCGCCCGCCTTGCGGCGATGGCGGCAACGGTGGTGCCGCCACCCGTCAGGTTCTCTACGACGATGGACTGCTGGAGCCGCGGCCCAAGCATCTCCGCCAGGGCACGGCCGAGCAGGTCCACCGCGCCGCCCGCGGCATAGGGGACGATCAGCCGGATGGGTTGGCTGGGCCAGGACACGCCTCCGGTCTGGGCGCGGGCGCTGGCCGGCAGGGCGAGGCCGAGCGCGGTGAGGCCCCGGCGGGTGATGCGGTGCTCAACCATTGAGGCTGATCCCCCGGCGGCGGACGATCCCGCCCCATCGCTCCGTCTCCTCCCGGATGGTCGCCTCGCAAGCCTCGGGAGATGAGCCGACCACCTCGAAGCCGGCTGCCTCCAGCGCGCCGCGGGTCCGGGGTAGTGCCAGGGCGGCCTGAGCCTCCGCCGCTAGTCGCATCGCATGGACCTCGGGCAGGGCACGCGGGGCGAAGAGGGCGTTCCAGGCGTAGCTCTCGGCGTTCGGAGGGCCGGCCTCAGCCAGGGTGGGGACATTTGGGAGCGCCGGGTCGCGGCGGCCGGCCGCGACGGCCAGGGCTTGCAGCCGGCCCTCCTTCACCTCCTGCAGCACGGCGGGGGCGCTGCCGAACATGGCGTCAATCCGCCCGCCGAGCAGGTCCAGCTTAGCGGGCGGCAGGCCTGCATAGGGCACGTGCACCATCTGCAGCCCATGACGCTCGGCCAACTCCTCCATAGCTAGGTGGGAGGCGGAGCCGACCCCCACCGAGCCGTAGGTGACCTCGCCGGGCTTCTCGCGCGCGTAGGCGATGAACTCGGCCAGGCTGCGCGCCGGAACGCCGTCCCGCACGACCAGGAGCTGCGCGGCGCGCGTGAGAAGGGAGATGAAGCGGAGGTCCCGAGGCGGATCGAAGGGCAGGCGGGGATAGAGCGCCGTCGCGGTCGCCATGCCGTTCGTGCAGATGCCGATGGTGTGGCCATCGATGGCCTGCGCCACGGCCGCGTAGCCGATGGTGCCGTTGGCGCCCGTACGGTTCTCGACCACGCAGGGCTGGCCGAGCGCCGTCCGGTAGTGCTCGGCCACGGCGCGCCCGGTCACGTCGGGCGTGGAGCCGGCGGCGAAGGGAATGATCATGCGGAGCGGCCGGTCCGGCCATTCGGCGGCGTGCACGCCCAGCGCAGGCAGGAGGAGTGCTGCGGTCAGGACGGATCGGCGACCTGGGCGAGGCGCAAGCCTTGGGCCGTGCGGGTCGGACATGGATTTCCCTCTCCTGGACACCTTCTGCCGGCCGGATCCGGGTGGCGTCTTGAGTTAACATGTTAACATTCGTGGTCGAGTTATCATGTTAAGAGTGTCCGATCTAGTGTTTTCAGAGGTCAGGCTCCATGGCGTCCCTTGAAGGCTTTCCGGCCAAGGCTATCTCGGTGCGCCTCCTGCGCGCGCGAGAAGCCGTGATGGAGCATGTGCGTCCTTTGCTGCGGGCCTATGGCTTCACCGAGCAGCAGTACCGAGTCTTGCGGGCGCTCCAGAACGAGGCTCCGCTCGACAACGCGACGATCGCAGCACGCGCCAGCCTGCTTCCGCCATCTGTCACGCGGATTCTCGCTGACCTGCAGCGGCGCGGCTTGGCAGAGGACGTTCGCGACAACGGTCGGTGGGTGCGGGCTCGCCTTACCGAGTCAGGGCACCGAGCCGTGGAGGCGGCTGCGGAGGAGGTCGACCGTGTCGGGGCGATGCTCGCCGCCCGCCTTGGCGCGGACCGGATGCGCGCGTTGGAAGCTCTGCTGGAGGAGGTGGAAGACTGCCTCGGCTCGCCCGATGATGAGTCGAGCGGGCCGTGAACTCCGCAGCCTGCACCATACGGGATCATGAGTGGAGGACACTGTCGCCGCCCTGTGCCGCTGCGGCGGCGCTTCCTCGGGCCGAGCAGGCCACCCGCACGGCGCACCGGTTCGCACTGGGGTAGAGGTAATCCGGGCTGTCGATCCAACGAATTGCGCTTGGCTTGGGCGCTTATACGAGCGAAGCGTTGTCCCGGCCGCCGGAGTAGTGACAGGGCCTCCCTGACCAGCACACGGCGGGGCTCTGGGTCGTAGGACCTGATGGTCGGGTCCGACCAGGAGCCCCGACGATGACGAAGCCGCTCTCCCCCACGCAAACGCAGATCCTGACGACCGCCACAGATCACGCGGCCGGGCTTGCTGCAGCGCCACCTGGACTGCCAGTGGCCGCCCGCAACTCGGTTTTCCGGAGCATGCTGAATTCCGGACTGCTGGAGGAGATG
>DATCMG010000889.1:0-4104 GCA_036563555.1 Roseomonas sp.
CTTCCCGCGCCTCGGCACCGCCCATGTTCCCAACGCCGGAACCGCCATAGGAGGCGGCATCGGTGTTGAGAATTTCCCTCCACCATCCCGAAACGGGCACTCCAATTCGGTAGCCCTGCCGCGGAACGGGGGTAAGGTTGCAGACCACCAGCACCGGCGCGCTTCCTTGGCCATGGCGAAGGAAGGCATAGACGCTGTTCGCCGCGTCATCCCCGACAACCCAGTCGAAGCCGGCCGGATCCGCATCCGCCACATGCAGGGCGGGAACCGTGCGGTAGGTCCGGTTCAGGTCGCGCACCAGCTCCTGCATGCCGCGATGGCGGGGGTCGTCCAGCAGGTGCCAGGGGATTTGGGAATCGTGGTTCCACTCCGTGGGCTGGGCGATCTCGATGCCCATGAAGATCAGCTTCTTGCCGGGATGCGTCCACATGAAGGCGAGATAGGCGCGGAGATTCGCCATCCTCTGCCAGGCATCGCCCGGCATCTTGCCCAGCAGCGAGCCCTTCCCGTGCACCACCTCGTCATGGGAGAGGGGCAGCATGAACTTCTCGGAGAAGGCATAGACGAGGCCGAAGGTCATCTGGCCATGGTGCCAGCGCCGGTTGATCGGATCCTCCTGCATGTAGTGCAGGGTGTCGTGCATCCAGCCCATGTTCCATTTGTAGTGGAAGCCGAGGCCGCCCTGGTTGACGGGGGCCGAGACACCGGGCCAGGCCGTGCTTTCCTCCGCCACCATGATGGCGCCGGGGCAGCGCTCCCGCACCGCCTCGTTCAGCTCGCAGAGGAAGGAGACAGCTTCCAGGTTCTCGCGGCCGCCGAAGCGGTTGGGCAACCATTCGCCGGCATTCCGGGAATAGTCACGGTAGAGCATCGAGGCCACCGCATCCACGCGCAGACCGTCGACATGGTAGTGCTCCAGCCAGTGCAGGGCGGAGGCGATGAGGAAGCCGCGCACCTCGTTGCGGCCGAAATTGTAGATCAGCGTGTTCCAGTCCCGGTGGAATCCCTCGCGCGGATCGGCGTGCTCGTAGAGCGCCGTGCCGTCGAAATGGCCGAGGCCGTGCGGGTCGGACGGAAAATGCGCCGGCACCCAGTCGAGGATCACGCCGATACCTGCCTCGTGGCAGCGGTCCACGAAGCGCGAGAAGCCTTCCGGCGTGCCGAAGCGCGCGGTCGGGGCGAACAGGCCGAGGGGCTGGTAGCCCCAGGAGCCGCCGAAGGGATGCTCCATGATCGGCAGCAGCTCGACATGGGTGAAGCCCATGCCGCTGACATAGGGGATCAGGCGTGCCGCCAGCCCGTCCCAGTCCGGGGCCTCTCCATTCTCCGCGTGCCACCAGGAGGAGGGGTGGACCTCATAGATCGCGATCGGCGCATCCGGCGCCTGCGCCGCGGCGCGGCTTCCCATCCAGCTGCCGTCCCGCCAGGGATGCGGCCTGGAATTCGCCACGACGGAAGCGGTGCCGGGCGCCAGTTCCGCCGCGCCCGCGACCGGGTCGGCCTTCAGCGGCAGCACGCCGCCATGGGCACCGAGGATCTCGTATTTGTAGCGCGTGCCCGGGCCGATGCGCGGGACGAAGATCTCCCACACCCCCGTCCCGCCCCGCTGGCGCATCGGATGGCGGCGGCCATCCCAGGAATTGAACTCACCCACAACGGAAACGCGGCGTGCATTCGGCGCCCAGACGGCGAAGCGAACGCCCGCCACGCCATCCACCGACATGGCCTGCGCGCCGAAGACGCGCCCCATCTCGCGGTGCCGCCCCTCACCGAAAAGGTACAGGTCGAAGTCGCCGAGCAGCAGGCCGAAGGAATAGGGATCCTCCGTTTCCTGCACGCCGCCGGGCCAGGTGATGCGCAGCGTGTAGGGACCGGGCGGAAGCTCGCCCTCGAACAGGCCGGGATCATGGATGCCTCGCAGCGCGACGGGCGCCCCGTCGCGCGGCACAGCCTCCACCGCCAGGGCGCCGGGCTGGAAGGTCCGGACCACCCCGCCATGCCGGCCGAGCACGGCGAAGGGATCGCCATGGCGGCCCTCCACGATGGCTTGGAAGGTGTCCAGATGGGGGTCGCTCATGCGGTCACCAATCGGTCGGCCAGCGCGGCCAGGCCGCGCAGGGGGATGGGGAGCCAGGCCGGGCGGTTGGCCGCCTCATAGCGAAGCTCATAGGCGGCCTTCTCCAGCAGGAAGAGGTCGAGCAGCGCGTCACGCGTCTCCGCCGGCGCCCATTGCCGGGGCGAAGCCTCCTCGGCTTCGCGATAGGCCGTCATGAAGCATGCGCCGGCCTCCTCGCGGAAGCGCACGAGCAGCGCGTCACGACGCTCGGCGGGTGCGGTGGTCAGGGCACCGGCCGCGGCGGCCGCGGCGTAGTCCAGGCTGCGGAGCAGGCCGGCCACGTCGCGCAGCGGGCTGCCCTTGGCGCGGCGCTCCTCCAGCGTGCGCGCCGGCTCGCCCTCGAAGTCCACGATCACCGCGTCGCCTTGCGCCACCAGCACCTGGCCCAGGTGGAAGTCGCCATGCACGCGCGTCATCAGTGCGCCATCGGCGGATTGCGCAAGACGACGGACGGCGTCCTTCAGGGCGTCCCGCCGGGCGAGCAACCCGTCGGCCAGCGCCTTCTCCTCCTCGCCCAGCTCGGCCTTCCCCAGCAGGTCCAGCGCGGGATCGAGCTGCGCGATGGCGCCCTCCGCCCAGGCGGTGCGGGACGCCTCGCCGGCCACCTCGGGCGAGAAGGCGGGATCGTCGCTCGGTTGCGCCAGCACCGCGTGCAACTCACCCAGGCGACGGCCGAGGGCCGAGATGAAGGACAGATAGCCGGAGAGCGCGTCGCCATGCTCCTCATTGGTCTGGTCGGCGGCGCGGGCCAGCCAGTCCAGGGTCCAGCCCCAGCCATCGCCCTGGTTGCGGACGAAGCCCTGCAGCAGCATCAGCGTGACGGGCACGCCATCCCGGCCGTTCCGCACCACCTCGCCACGCAAGGGCGCGATATTGGCGAAGCCGGCATCCGTCAGATAGCGCGTCATTTCGGCTTCCGGGTGGATGCCGGGCGACAGCTTGCGGAGGATCTTCAGCACCGCCTCCTCGCCGACGATGATGGAGGAGTTGGACTGCTCGCCGGGCAGGCGCCGCACGGCGGGCTGGTCGCCCAGCTCCAGCCCGGCCATGCGCTCGCCGCCGGTGAAGACCACCGGCCCATCCTCGGTCTGCGCCACCGCACCCTCACGCAGGGCATTCAGCACGCGGTGCACGAAATGGTCGGAGGCGAAGGCATCGGTGAGATAACCGACCTGCCGCCCCTGCCGCACGCGGGAGAGGGCAAGCTGGTAGGCGAGCTGGCCGGCACCCTCATCCTCGCCCATCGCGGCCAGCGGCACGCAATAGCGCTCGGTGCGGCCGGGAAGCTTCACCTCCACCTCGGCCAGCAGCGTGTACTGCCCGCCGGGGATGGGAGCGATGGCGCGCAGGCCGACGGATTCGAGCTTCTCGTCCTTCGAGGCGAACCAGCGGCGCTTGGGCAACCAGGCCGGCAGCACCTCGCGCTCGATCTCGGCGCGCTGGGCGGGGCCCATGGCGGTAGCCGTGGTGGGGAAGACGATGGTGCGGAGGTCAGGCAAGGGTTCGGGTGCCTTCACATGCCAGGGCGGCAGCGCCTGTTCGGTTGCAAGGACGAACCAGTAGAAGCCATAGGGCGGAAGGGTGAGCAGGTAGGTGAGCTGGCCGATCGCCGGGAAGGCCGTGCCGCCCAGCATCTCCACCGGCACGCGGCCGGCGAGGTCGGAGAGATCCAGCTCCACCGCCTGGGCGGAGCGGGAAAGGTTGAAGACACAGAGGATCGCCTCGTCGCCCATCTGGCGCAGATAGGCCAGCACCTTGCGGTTGCCGGGATAGAGCAGCCGCATCGAGCCGCGCCCGAAGGCCTGGCTGCGCTTGCGGGTGGCGAGCATGCGCCGCATCCAGTTGAGCAGGCTGTGCGCGTCACGCGCCTGCGCCTCCACGTTCACGGCCTGGAAGCCGTAGAGCGGGTCCTGGATGGCCGGCAGCACCAGCCCCGCCGGATCGGCCCTGGAGAAGCCGCCGTTGCGGTCGGGCGACCATTGCATCGG
>DATCMG010000891.1:0-8329 GCA_036563555.1 Roseomonas sp.
GTTCCCGCCAGTGCCGCATCATTTTCGGCAGCGGAATCTTCACTGGGCACACGCTCTCGCACCGCCCGCAGAAGGTGGAGGCGTTCGGCAGGTGCCCGGACTTGTCCACGCCCACCAGCGATGGCGTCAGCACCGACCCCATCGGCCCCGGATAGACCCACCCATAGGCATGCCCGCCCGTCACGCCATAAACGGGGCAGTGGTTCATGCAGGCGGCGCAGCGGATGCAGCGCAGCATCTCCTGGAAATCCGTGCCGACCATGTTGGACCGGCCATTGTCGATCAGCACCACATGGTACTGTTCCGGCCCATCCAGATCCGCCGCGCGGCGCGCACCCGTGGAGAAGGTGGTGTAGACCGAGAAATCCTGCCCCGTCGCGCTGCGCGCCAACAGGCGCAGCAGAGAGGTGCAATCCTCCAGCGTCGGCACCACCTTTTCGATGCTCGCCAGGGCGATATGCACGCGCGGCAGCGTCTGCGTCAGGTCGCCATTGCCCTCATTCGTGACAATGACGCTGGAACCCGTCTCCGCGATCAGGAAATTCGCGCCGGTGATCCCGACATCCGCCGCCAGGAACCGCTCCCGCAGCTTCTGGCGCGCCTCCGCCATGATGTCGCGCCGCTCACCGAAGACGCGGTCCTTCGGCAGGTCCGTATGCGCCGCGCGGAAGCGCTGCTCCCAATCCTCGCGGTTCAGGTGGAAGGCCGGCGCGATGATGTGGCTCGGCGGCTCATGCACGAGCTGCAGGATGTATTCGCCCAGGTCCGTCTCGACCGGCGTGATCCCGTTCGCCTCCAGATGCTCGTTCAGCCCGATCTCCTCGGAGATCATGGACTTTCCCTTGGTGACCGTCCGCGCATCGGCCTCCCGGCAGATCCGCAGCACCGTCGCCCGTGCCTCGGCGGCATCGGCGCACCAGTGAACCTGCCCGCCATTGGCTTTCACATTCGCCTCGAAAACCTCGAGGTAATGGTCCAGATTCTCCAGCGTGTGGTTCTTGATGTCGCGCCCGATGTCGCGCAGCCGCTCGAATTCCGGCAGGGCGGCGACGGCCTGGCTCCGCTTGGAATGGAAGCCCGAGCCGCCACGCTTCAACGCCTTCTGCAGCCCCGGATCGGCCAGGGCGCGGGCGGCGCGACGCTTGAAATCAGGGGAGGTGAGCGCGACCATGCCCCTATCTAACGCGCCGGCCCGCCACGCGGAATGGCCGCCGATGGTATAAGAATTGCTTTCTAATTGTCCGCAGAATCGTCCGCGAACCGCCCGACCTGAGCTGCCCGAGAGGCCCCATGCACCGCCGTTCCCTGCTTGCCGCCACCTCCCTCCTGGCCGCCCCTGCCTTCGCGCCCGGCCTCGCCCGCGCCCAGGCATCGCGCGCCGCCACCCTCCGCGTCGTGCCGGAAACCCTCACCACCATCCTCGACCCGCATTTCACCACCAGCTTCACCACGCGGGACTTCTCCTATCTCGTTTACGACACCCTCCTGGCGGTGAACGACAAATGGGAGCCCACCCCCCAGATGGCCGAGCGCTGGGAAGCCAGCGCGGACGGCATGGAATGGCGGTTCACCCTCCGTGAAGGCCTCACCTTCCATGACGGCACGCCCGTGACGGGAGAGGACTGCGCCGCCAGCCTCCGCCGCTGGGGCCAGCGCGATGCCCTGGGCAGCGTCATGCTCCGCGCCACCGAAACGCTGGACGCGCCGGACGCGAAGACGGTCCGCATCAAGCTGAAGCAGCCCTTCGGCCTCGTCCTCCAGGCCCTGTCCAAGCCCGGCGCCATGGTCCCGATGATCATGCCCAAGCGCCTGGCCGAGACCCCGCCGAACCGCCCCGTCACCGAGCCCATCGGCTCCGGCCCCTATAAGTTCGTCGCCGCCGAATACCGCCCCGGCGACCGCATCGTGCTGGTGCGCCACGAAGGCTACCGCCCGCGCGGCGAGCCCTCCATCTGGGCCTCCGGCGCCAAGCGCCCCAGCTTCGACCGCGTCGAGCTGATCGCCATGCCCGATGTCTCCAGCCAGGTCAGCGCCCTCTCCACCGGGGAGGTGGATTACCTGGAGCGCCTGCCCGCCGATGTCCTTCCGATCCTGGAACGCAACCGCGACGTGAAGGTCCAGGTCGTCTCCCCTTTCGGCTACCAGGGCCTCCTGCGCTTCAACCACCTCCTGCCACCCTTCGACGACGTCCGCGTCCGCCGCGCCGTCATGATGGCGGTGGACCAGGGCGACTACCTCCCCGGCGTCGCCGGCCGCCCCCAATATGCCCGCGAATGCCGTTCCATGCTCGGCTGCGGAACGCCCTATGAGACCACCGCCGGCATGCCCGCCAGGCCGGATCTGGAAGCCGCGAAGCGCCTGCTGCGCGAAAGCGGCGTGGATCTCTCCAGGCCCGTGGTCATCATCCACCCCGCCGACGCCCCGGGCATCGCGGCGCTGGGCCTCGTGACCCAGGACCTGCTGACGAAGCTCGGCTTCAACGTCGATCTGCAAAGCATGGACCTGAACACCTTCTTCGGCCGCCGCGCCCGGCCGGAGGGCTGGAACGTGTTCCACACCACCGCCACGGTACCGGACATGCAGACCCCCCTGCAGAACTCCTACATGGAGGCAGCGGGCGCCCCGAACGGTTTCGCCGGATGGCCGAAGGACGAGCAGGTCCAGGCCTCTCGTGCCGCCTTCGCCGCTGCTGGCACGGAGGCCGAGCGCAAGCGCATCGCCGAGGAGATCCACCGCCGCGTGGCCGAGCAGGGCTTCTACATGCCGCTGGGCCAGTTCGTCGCCGCCTCCGCCTGGCGCTCCGAGCTGGCGGACGTGCCCATGGGCCCGGCCATGTTCCTCTGGAACATCCGGCGGGGCCGCTGATGCTCTCCTTCTCCGACTGGCTCGACCTTGTCCCCAAGGTCGAGCTGCACTGCCATATCGCCGGCGCCATGCGCGCCACCACGCTGCATGAGATCGCGGCCGCCAACGGCGTGCGCCTGCCGCGCCCGGCGGAAACCCTCTACCAGTGGCCGGATTTCTACGGCTTCCTGGAAGTCCTCCGCCTCGGTGCCCTCGCCGTGCGCCGGCGCGAGGACTTTGAGCGCGTCGCCTATGAATGCATCGAGGACATGCATCGCCACGGCAATGCCCGCCATGTCGAGATCTTCTTCAACCCGCATTACTACACGCCCAACGGCGCCACCTACCCGCTGATCGCGGATGGCCTGGCCGCCGGGCTGGAACGCGCCGAACGCGACTTCGGCGTCTCCTCCCTCATGATCGCCTGCATCGACCGCAGCGTCTGCCTGCCCAGCGAACCCCTTGAGATGCTGGACTGGATGGCCGCCCACCCCCATCCCCGCGTGGTCGGCATCGGCCTGGACGGCGCCGAGCGCGCCGGCCCGCCCCTGGTCTGGGTGGAAGCCTGGCGCCGCGCCGGCCGCGCGGGCCTGCGCCGCACCGCCCATGTCTGCGAGGACAACCAGACCCTTTTCGAGGGCCCGCCCGTCCACATCACCCATTGCCGCGATGCGCTGGGCTGCGATCGCCTGGACCACGGCTACAACATGCTGGCCGACCCCGAGATCGTGGCCCGCATGGCGCGCGAGGGCACGCCCTTCACCATGGCATGCTGGTCCTCGATCCTGCCGAACCGCATCCCGCGGCTGGACCGCATCCGCCGCATGTTCGAAGCGGGGCTGAACATCGTGCTGGGCACCGACGACCCGACCATGTTCGCCACCACCATCGGCCATTCCTGGCGCCAGGTGTTCAACCACACGGGCTGGGGCATCGCCGAGGCTCGCCGGCTCAGCCTCGCCGGCGTGGAGGCGAGTTGGCTATCGGAGGACCGCAAATCCGCCCTCCGTGCCGAGTTCGAGGCAACACTGGACAGGCTGGAACCGGCCCTGGATCCGTCTGATCGCGCGCTTGACCTGGCCATCGAGCGACCGCGGCCGATCTGGGGCTGACATATGTGGGGAAGGCCCTGCCTTCCCCAGCGCTCGTCGCAGCCCGCCCTGAATGGCCTAGCGTCGGGCGGCGGTGACCTCGATCTCCACCAGCCAGCCCGGATTCACGAGCCCCGCCACCTGCATGACGGAACGCGCCGGCAGGTTCGGCTGCGCCGCCGTGCCGAAATGCTCCGTATAGGCAGACATGAAGCCGTCGAAATCCAGGCGGCCACCCTTGCCGGGATCGCCGACCAGGAAGACCTGCATCCGCACGACGTCGCCAAGCGACAGCCCGATGGACTTCAGACTTGCCTCGATCCGCGACAGCACGCTGGTGGTCTGGGTGCGGGTGTCGCCGAAGCTGGCAAGGCTGTTGCGCGGCGCGTTGGTATCCGCCACGCCCGGCACCATGCCGCTGACCATGACGGTGGTGGCGCCCGGCGGCACCTCCACGGCCATCGCGATAGGGAAGTTCGATCCCGGGTTGCGGTGGCGCACGATATCCTGTGCGAGGGCCGGACCGATGGAGGCCACGGCGAGAAGAGCAGCGGCAAGCAGGGTGGTTCTCAAGCGACGGGTTCTCCCACAAGTGCCGCCAGGACGACCGGAGAAGGGCGTCATTGGCGTGCGGTCTTTACGTCTTCGGGGGTCGCGGGCTCGGCCGTATAGCTGTTCCCGAGATTGGTGCGGACCCAGTTCACCACGGCCGCCACCTGGCGGTCGTCGAGTTGGCTGGCGAAGCCCGGCATCCCGTGCAGCCCGTTGAGGACGATGCTGATGGGATATGCCGCGAATTCCAGCTTCTCGTTGCCGGCCAGCGCCGGATAAGCGCCGGCGCCAACCGCCCCACGGCCGTGAGGCATGTGGCATCCCGCGCAGATCGAGGCGTAGAGCGCGCCGCCGTCCTGCTGGCCGAAGCGCGTCGCCGAGACGAAGCCATGGCTGTCGGATGCGGCCTCACCCTGGCGCTGCTGCGCCGATCGGGGCGGCCCGCTCGCCTGCGACAGGGCCGGGGCGGGCAGCAGCGCGGCGCCTGTCAAGGCGAGGATGACGGCGCCGAGGGCGCCATAGTGCTGCCGGCGCATCAAGCGGCCACCACGCGGCGGTGCAGACGGGAAATCGCGTCGAGCGAGGACAAGATGGCACCCTCCTGCCAGGCGGGAATGTAGGAAGCATGCTCGCCGGCCAATACGATCCGGCCGTCGAGCGCGCAGAGATTGTCGTAGTGCTCGGCACGCTTGGCATCGGTCCAGGCGCCGTTGCAGCCCAGCGCGCCCGGCACGCGATGCCACCCGACCGAAACACCGCCGTCGAACTCGTCCCGGTATTGCGGGTGGAGCGTGGTGCCCCATTCCACCGCACGTCGCACGCGCTCCGCCGCTGGCAGGGCGGTGAACTCATAGGCATAAGGCCCGAAGGTATAGGCCCCGAGCAGCACGCCCTTGCCCGGCTTGCCATAGTCGGTCGACGGGTAGGAGATCATGCGGATCGGCAGGTCGGTGTAGGAGATGCCGCCGTAGATGTGTTCGTCCTGCTCCCAGAAGCGGCGCTTGAACTGCAGCCCGACCTTGACCGAGGCGGCGTAGGGAACCGCCCCGATCGCCGCCGCCATCGGCCCGCTGACGTTCATCTCGATCTGGCTGAGAATCGAGAGTGGGATGGTGCAGACACACCAATCCGCCTGCACCTGTTCCGGCTGTGCGCCACCGCCGCGCGAATCCTGCACCGTCACGGTGACACCGCCCTCATCCTGTTGGATGGCGGTGACCTTGGTGTTGTAGCGGATCAGGCCGTCCACCTCGCGGGCCATCGCCTTCGCGATCATGTCCATGCCGCCGACCGGCTGGAACATCGTCGTCTGGAACTCGTAGAGCGAGCCCGTGACGAGGAAGGACCAGAGGCGCGACGACAGGACATCCTTCAGCGCCACCGGCTCCGAAGGCACGGGCCGTGCGGTCAACCCGCCGCCCGGGTCGCGCTCGAAACCTCGGCGGTCGGAGGTGAGGAGCGACTTGGCGTAGGTCATGTCGGTGTTGAGGGCGCCCCAGGCGCGCAGGGACTCCAGTAGGATCTCCTGGTCCTGCTTGTTCACCATCTCATCGAGCTTGCCCTGGCGCGTTGCCTTGGCCAGCAGTTCCGCGATGCCGCCCTGGTAGTCCGCGTTGATCTCGCGGTAGCGCTGCGGCCGGCCGCCAAAGGCATTCCGCCCATGCACGAGCGTGTTGTAGTTCACCTGCACGAAAGGCTCGAGCGCGACGCCCAACCGCTTGCAGTAGTCCAGCACGGCGTGGTGGTTGTACGGAATGCGCCAGGGACCCGGGTTGAAGTGGAGGCCCTGGTCGAAGTTGACCGTCTGTGTCTCGCCGCCCAGCTCGGTGTAGCGGTCGCCGCCACGCAACGACCAGCATCGGCCGCCGGCGCGATCCGAGTATTCCAGCACCTGCACGCGGTATCCCGCCTTGCGCAGCTCCATCGCCGCGACCATGCCGGCAAGCCCAGCCCCGAGGATCACGACAGAGGCGCCCCGCGGATCCCCGTCCAGCTTGATCGGGCCGGTGTAGGCGGACTCCGCCGCGACGCCGAGCGCACTCATCGCCTGGTACATCGCCGCACCGCCCGCCACCGCGCCGATGCGTGCAAGCAAGGCACGTCGGCTCGGCGTTCCCTGTCCGGGTTCGCTGTGCTCCGCCATCTCGGTTTTTCCTCCTTTGGGCCTTCGCGATCCCGCTCTCGCGTGCATCGCGCGGCAGCATTGATGCCGCGGGGAGGAAATCACGCAGCACGATCAGCTACAAGGCAGCCCAGGTCTTTACGCGCGCATATGCGTCACAACTTCGCGACCATAAGTTGCGGTGCATGCGGGTCAATTTCTGCCTGCGCGATGTCGGGCGATTGCCATGACGGTGCAGGTTGCGGGACGGCGCGGGCGCGGGCGCGGCGCAATATGGCCGCGCTGCGCGACGGGAACCTACCCCGTCATGCGCTCCTGGCGCAGCTTCGCCAACTCCCGCCGCAGCACCGCCAGTTCCTCCCGCATCGCCTCCACATCATCCGCCGGCGCGGCCGATGTCGTGCCCGCGGCCCCGAGGGGGAAGGGCGAAAAAAGGGTCATCGCCCGCTCCAGCATCGCCATGTTCTGCTTGCCGATCTCCTCGAAGGGCGCGAAGGCGTTGAAGCCGCCGATGGGGGATCCCATCGTGCCTTGCGTCGCGCGGCGCATCCCCTCCTGCTGGCGGGTGAAGGCGCCCATCGTCGCCTCGAGATAGCGCGGCACGACGGATTGCAGGCTGTCGCCATAAAGTCCGATGAGCTGGCGCAGGAAGGGAATCGGCAGCAGGTTCTGGCCCTTGCTCTCCTCCTCCACGATGATCTGGGTCAGCACGGACCGCGTGATGTCCTCACCCGACTTCGCGTCCGAGACGGTGAAGTCCCGCCCCTGCCGCACCATGCCCGCCAGATCCTCCAGCGTGACGTAGGAGGATGTCTCGGTGTTGTAGAGCCGCCGGTTCGCGTATTTCTTCACCACGACGGGCGGGTGCGCCGGGGTTTCGGGCGTCTGGTCCTGCGGCGCGGTGGGCTCGGCCATATGCAGTGTTCCTCCTCCAGGGTCATCCCGGGCCATTCTGCGTCGTTCTTGTGCCCGAGGCAGGTTGCCGCCTTGATGCCGGGCCTGGATACGATGCTAGACCGGCCGTGCCGCGGTGCGAAAGGCGCTTCACTGTAAAACTGAGACGACCTCGTTATGAAAGAGATTCCGGCGGGCGGGCCGGATGCAGGGATGCCAGCCGGGGAATGCATGGACGGGTCGGAGAACAGCGGATCGGACGGGGAGGAAAAGCCGGATCTGGCGCGCCTCGCCGCGGACTGGATCGCCCTCTGGCAGGGCGAAATGGCCGCCATGGCCGCCGATCCAGATTTGCTGGCGGCCTGGAGCGCGGCCTCGGCCGGCTGGCTCCGCGCCTGGACCTCTCCACAGCCTCCCGCTCCCAACCCTGCCTGGCCCTGGCCGCCGGCGCCGGGCTTCGCACCGCCACCCTGGCCCGCCCCGGGCACCTGGCCCGCGCCGGGATGGCCAATGGCCGGCTGGCCGGCCTCGCCGCGCCACGCCGAGCCGTCCGGAGCGCCGCCATATGACCCTCCGCCGCGGGCCGCGCCCCCTGCCGGCGCATCTCACCCTGGCGATGGGCCGGGCCTGGCTCGCCCTGGCCTCGATCCCGAGCCACCCGACGACGCCCTCCACATCCGGCTCGACACCCTGGAACGTGAATTGGCCGGGCTTCGCGCCGCGCTCGGTGGCGGGAAAGGCCGAGCGCGACCGGATCCTGCGAAGCCCCGCCGCCGCTGATCCCGATGCCCTGCGCGCCGCGGTGTGGCGCCGGCTCTGGCAGGAT
>DATCMG010000892.1:0-9209 GCA_036563555.1 Roseomonas sp.
AACGGCTGGCGATGTTCTGGGCGGACCACTTCACCGCCAGTGCCGCAGCCGGTTTCGTCGGCTATCTGAGCGAGGCCTATGAGCGCGAGGCGATCCGCCCGTATCTGGAGGGCCGTTTCGCCGATATGGCGAAGGCCGCGGTGCTGCACCCCGCCATGCTCTTCTACCTCGATAACCGCAACTCGACCGGCCCCAACTCACCGCTCGGGCTCCGCTCGAAGGGGCGGCGGGGATTGAATGAGAACCTCGCGCGGGAGGCGCTGGAGCTGCACACCGTCGGCGTCGATGGCGGCTACAGTCAGGACGATGTCATCGCCTTCGCCAAGGTGCTCACGGGCTGGTCCATCGACGTGTCGCCCAATGCCGAGGGGCGCCGCCACGGCTTCTTCCCTGACCGCCACGAGCCCGGGGCGAAGACGGTGCTCGGCAGGACCTATGCAGGGGAGGGCAGGGAGCAGGCCTTCGCGGTGCTGGACGACCTGGCCCGCCATCCCTCCACAGCCCGCCATGTCACGCGGCGCATGGTGCGGCACTTCGTCGGCCATGGCCTGCCGGGGCTGGAGGCGCGGATGGCGGAGGTCTTCCGCCGGACCGATGGCGATCTGGGCGCGGTGACCCACGCCCTGATCGCCGATGACGATGCCTGGGGGCCGCCCCGCAAGCTGCGTTCGCCGGTGGAACTGCTCTTCGCGACCACCCGCCTGCTGGGCGGCTTGCCGCCACAACCCGCGCCGCCCAGTGCCCTGCGCGCCATGGGGCAGCCTTTCTGGGCGCCACCCTCGCCCAAGGGCTGGCCTATCGAGGACGACGCCTGGGCGGCGCCCGACGCGATCAAGACCCGGCTGGACTGGGCCTCCGAGCTGGCCGCCCGCGCCGCGCCCGGGATCGATGCCCGCGCGCTGCTCGGCACCGCCTTCGGCCCTGCCGCCAGCCCGGAGACGCGGCGCACGGTGGAGCGCGCCGCGGACGGGCGTCAGGCCCTTACCCTTCTCCTCCTCTCCCCGGAGTTCCAGAGGCGATGACCCATCCCGTCATGCGGCGCACCGTCCTCGGCGGACTCGGTGCTCTTTTCGCCTGGCCCTACGCGCCGCGCCTCGCGCGGGCGGCTGGGCGCGACCCCCGACTGCTCGTGGTGATCCTGCGCGGCGGGCTGGACGGCATCTCCATGCTGCAGCCTGTCGGCGATCCCGCCTTCGCGGCGCTGCGCGGGGCGGATGCGGGCCAATCCGTGCCGCTCGACAACCTCTTCGCCTTGCACGCCAACATGCCCAGGCTGCTGGCGATGTTCAGGGATGGCGAGGCGCTGGCGCTGCACGCCGCCCACACCCCCTATCGCGGCCGCTCGCATTTCGACGGGCAGGATGTGCTGGAAAGCGGCCTGCCCCGCGTCACCACCGGGGAGCGGACGGGCTGGCTGAACCGCGCCCTGACCGCCCTGCCGCGCGGGGAACGCGTGGCGCCGCCCAAGGGCCTGGCCGTGTCGCCGGTCGTGCCCGTCATCATGCAGGGGCCCGCCCCGGTGGAGACCTGGCAACTCCAGCGCTTCCGCTACGCCGATGAAGACCTGGTGGCACGGCTCCTCGATCTCTACGAGGCGCGCGACCCGCGCCTGGCGGAAGCGCTACGTTCCGGCGCCATGCTGGACAACCTGATGCAGGCCACCCCGCCCGGCGAGCCCGGCCAGCGCGTGCCCGGCCGCCCGGACTTCGTGACCGAAACCGCCGCCGCCGCGCGCATCATGGCCCAGCCGGACGGGCCGCGCGTCGCCGCGCTGGGGCTGAACGGCTGGGACACGCATGCCTCCCAGGGCACGGCGCGGGGCGCCCTGTCCAACCGGCTGGGGGCGCTGGACGACGCGCTGGCCGCGCTGCGCACGGGGCTGGGGCCGGTCTGGTCCGACACGGTGGTCGTGGTCGTGACGGAGTTCGGCCGCACGGCGCGGCTGAATGGCACGGGCGGCACGGATCATGGCATGGCGACCGCCGCGCTGCTGCTGGGCGGCCGGTTGAAGGGCGGGCGTGTGCTGGCCGACTGGCCGGGTCTCGCGCCGCATGAACTGAATGAAGGCCGTGACCTGCGCCCCACCACCGACCTGCGTGCCGTGCTGGCCGGGGTGATGGTGGAGCACCTGCATTTCCCCGTGCGGGCCGTGGCGGATGTCTTCCCCGACACCAATCCGGTGCGGCCCTATGCCGGGCTGATCCGCGCCTGAGGGATCAGCCGTCGATCGCCCGGAAGATCGGAGGTGGAGAGTGCAGGTGGAGCGCGTGACGGCCTGGTGGCGCTATCAGGCCTTCCGCTGGCCCTTGACTTGCGCTAGCCACCGGCATGGCCCGCCTGACAATCGTATCCACCCGTGACTACCGCCAGCACGTCCTCGAAATCGAGGAGCGTGGGAACGGCACCTGCTCCGTCGTGGTCCATCCGCCCGCGCGGCTGGGCCGGCCACGGCTGGTGGAGCCCGCCGCTGAATCCGCCCTGCTGATCGATCTGGTGAACCAGGCCAAGGCGGAGATCGACGCGGTGATGGGGCCGAAGCCGCCGCCGCGCCGGCCGGTCATGCGCCGGCAATACGGCTGAGGAAGGCCGGGGGGAGGTCCCCCGGGCCCCCTTCTATTTTTGGGGTGTTTGCTGGCGTGCCGGGAGCAACCGGCGCGCTCAGACCGGATCGGGCGGCGATCGGCCGGCCAACATGGCGGCGACATTGTCCAGCGCCTTGAAGCCCATGGCGTCGCGCGTCTCCACCGTCGCGCTGGCGACATGCGGCGTCAGGAAGACATTGGGCAATTCCGCCAGCCGCGTGTCGAAATCGGGTTCCTTGCGGAATACGTCGAGGCCGGCGGCGAAGAGCTGGCCGGATTTCAGCGCCTCGATCAGCGCGTCCTCATCTACCAGTGATCCGCGCGCGGTATTAACGAACACCGCGCCACGCGGCAGCAGGGCGAAAGTCTCCCGCGTCATCAGCGTGCCCGCCTCGCCGCCCGGCAGGTGCAGGGAAAGGATCTGGCAGCGCGGCAGCATGTCGCGCAGCTCGGGCACGTATTCCGCCCCTTGCTCCAGCTCCGCCGGAAGACGGCGGCGGTTGTTGTAGAGGATCTTCATGCCGAAGCCGCGGGCCCGCCGCGCCATGGCCTGGCCGATCCGCCCCATGCCGACGATGCCGAGCGTCTTGCCGCTGGGCTGCAGGCCGAGATTGTCGGGCATGCCGAAGCCCTTCCGCCAGCCGGCGCGCATGATGGCCTCATATTCATGGCCACGGCGGCTGGCATTGAGCAGCAGCATGAAGGCAAGGTCGGCCGTGCAGTCCGTCAGCACATCCGGCGTGTTGGTCACGACCACCCCGGCCGCCTTGCAGGCCGCGGCGTCCATGTGGTCGTAGCCGACGCTGGTATTGGCGACGATCTTCAGGCTCGGCGGCAGCTTCCCCGCATGGGCGGCGGTGATGCGGACCTTCGGGCCGGTGACCAGGGCGGCCAGGCCCTTTTCCGCTACCACCGCCAGGGCCTCATCGGCATCCATGTCGTGATCGGCCAGCACGGCGCCGAACTCGCGCCGGGCGCGGTCCGCCACCGCTTCCGGCACGCGCCGGGCCACCAGCACGCCGTTCATTGCCGTTTGATCCGTGCCGGTAGGGTTCACGTCCACACCTCGGTTCTCATGTGCTGTCACAATCGCGGCGATCCTGCCCGCGATCGGAGGGGCAGACCAGCCAGCCCTGGCCGGGTTGCCGGATCAGGACATGCCGGCCTCGGGAAAGGCGACGTTGAGCGAGCGCAGGGCATGGGCGCGCATCAGCGCCTCGGCGCCCGCCGCATCCCCGGCCTCGATCCGTGCGAGGACGGTGGCGTGTTCCTCCAGCGCCCGGTCGCGCTGGTCGCGCGCGGCCAGGACGCGAACGCGGCTGATGTGGTGGTAGGCCCGCAACGCCCGCAGGGTCCGCATCAGCAATGCATTGCCCGTGATGGCGTGCAGCGCGAGGTGGAAGGCGTCATTCGCCTCCGCGAGACGGGCCGGGTCATCAAGCGCGGTGGCGGCGCGGATCGCCTCAAGGCGGGCACGCAGGGCGGCAATCGTCTCGGGCGTCGCCTGGCGGGCAACGAGGCCGGCGGCGACCCCCTCCAGCGCCGCGCGCATGCGGCCCATCTGGATCAGCCGCGCATCGTCCAGCGCTGCGACGAAGGTGCCGCTGCGCGGGCGGCTCTCCACCAGCCCTTCGCCCTCCAGCCGCCGCAGCGCCTCCCGAACCGGCTGGGCGGAAATGGCGAGGGCGGCGGCGAGGCTGCGTTCCGAGAGCTTGCGCCCGGAGGGAAGGGTGCCGTCCACGATCGCTTCGCGGAGGCGCTCATAGGCCCGCTCGGCCAGGGAGGGGATGTCGTCGGAGACGAGCGGGGCCAGGGTTCGGGGCACCCCTGGATGCTATTGCAGTTTAGCAGCGTGCCGCAAGCAGCGCTTCAGGCGGCCGGGGCGGGGAGCCGCATCCAGTCTGGAATGAAGGGCCGGAGCACGGCTCGGCCACAGGCAAGCGTCCGCATCCGTGCCGCCTCCAGGCGCAGAAGGGCGAGGCCACGCCCGTCGCGGCCCGAGCGCATCTCGCCCACGGTCCTGCCGTCCAGTGTCACCGGTGTATCCCGTGGCGGCACGGTGCCCTCGATCGCCACGGGCACCAGACGGCGCTTGAGCAGGCCGCGATACCGGGTCCGGGCCGTCAACTCCTGGCCCATGTAGCAGCCCTTTTCCCAATCGATGCCGTGTAGCTCATCGAAGCCGGCTTCCAGCAGCACGGTCTTGTCGCGGTCCAGGTCCCGCACCCCGTCGGGAAGCCCGAGTTCGAGGCGGTGACGGTCATAATCCGCCGGATCGCCCTCCAGCGCCGTGCCATAGACCCGCCATCCCGCTGCCTCCAGCCGCGGGTCGCGGCGGGTGACGGAGGCCATGGGCGGCTCCTCCCCCCAGACGGCACCGACCGGCACCTCGCCCGAGCGGTCGGCCAGCGTGACCTTGGAGCGCAGGCGGAAGCGGGAGAGCCGCTCCACGATCATCGGCGCGTCATCGTGCGGGCAATCCAGCAGGATGGCGTCGGGGGTGATGGCCGGGGCCTCGAAGGCCAGGAAGTCGCTGATCCACTTGCCCTGGGGCGAGAGCAGCGCGGCCCAGGCCATCCCGGTGCCGAGGGCGGACACATCATTGGAGACGAGGCCCTGGAGGAAGGCAGCCCGGTCAGGGCCGGAGATCTCGATGAGGCCGCGATCGGGAAGGGGGCTGCTGGGCATGGCGGGGAGATCGGGCGCCGAGGCACCCGGTGCAAGCAGGAGAGGCAAGCAGGGCACGCAAGCGGCGGCTGGCCCTATCCTGCCCGGGCCGTGCTACACACCCCGCGCTCATGCGGATCCTCTTCGTCACCTCCACCCGGATCGGCGACGCCGTGCTCTCCACCGGCCTGCTGGACCACCTGCTGCGTGCCCATCCCGGCGCGCGGATCACGGTTGCCTGCGGTCCGGCGGCCGAGGGCGTCTTCGCGCGCATGCCGGGGCGGGAGCGGACCATCGTGGTGGCCAAGCGGCCGCTCTCGATGCACTGGATCGACCTTTGGGCGCAGGTGGCGACCACCCTCTGGGACCTGGTGGTGGACCTTCGCGGCTCGGCGCTGGGCTGGCTCGTGCCGGCGCGGCGGCGGGTGGTGATGCGCGGCGGGCGGAGGCCGGGGCATCGTCTCGGCCATATCGCGGGCGTCCTGCGGCTCGACCCGCCGCCCCGGCCGGTGGCCTGGTTCGCGCCGGAGGATTCGGCGCGTGTGGCCGCCCTGCTCGGGGATGACCGACCCATTCTCGCCCTCGGCCCTACCGCGAACTGGCATGGCAAGGTCTGGCCGGCCGAGCGCTTCGTGGCCCTCGCCCATGCGCTGACCGCCCCCGGCGCCCCTCTGGACGGCGCGCGCCCCGTGCTGCTGGGCGGGCCGGGCGAGGCGGAACGCGCCATGGCCACCCCCGTCATCCAGGCCCTTCCGGATGCGCTGGACCTCGTCGGCCGGCTTTCGCTGCCCGAGGCGGCGGCGCTGCTGGCACGGGCGCGGCTCTTCGTGGGGAATGATTCCGGGTTGATGCATCTTTCCGCGGCAACGGGGGCGCCGACGCTCGGGCTGTTCGGCCCCACACCCGCCGGGGAATACGCGCCCATCGGCCGCGCGGCGCAGGCCGTGGTGGCGACGGATGGCCGGATGGAGGGGCTGGCCGTGAAACAGGCGCTGGACGCGGCCCGCGCGCTGCTGCCCCTGCCACTCGCCGCATGAGCCGCATCTCTGCCCTGGTGGTGGCTCGCAACGAGGCGGACCGGCTTCCCTCTTGCCTTGCCGCCCTGGAGCCCGCCGACGAGATCGTGGTGGTGCTCGACCGCAGCTCCGACGAAAGCCTGGCCATCGCCTGGAAGCGCGCCCATCGCGTGATCGAGGGTCATTGGGCGCTGGAGGGAGAGCGCCGCAACGCTGGGATTGAGGCCTGCACGGGCGACTGGATCCTGGAGGTGGACGCCGATGAGCGCGTGCCGCCCGAGTTGTGGGCAGAGATCCGGCGCGTGACCGAGGCATCGCCCCACGCCTTCCATCGCGTGCGGATCGACAACTATGTGGGCGACCGCCTGGTTCGCCATGGCTGGGCGGGCAGCTTCGGCACCACGCTGAAGCCCATCCTGTTCCGCCGCGGCACCAAGCGCTGGCGGGTGCAGCGTGTCCATCCCGGCCTCGACTGGACCGGCACGGAGGGCGAGCGCATCACCGCCCATGGCATCCACCACGCGCTGGACCGCGACATCTCCGACATGCTGCGCCGGTTGGACCGCTATTCCAGCGCCAAGGCCTCCGACCTGCTGGCCGAGGGAAAGATCGGTTCCCTGCCCGACAATCTCCGCCGCTTCGTGAGCCGCTTCTTCAAATCCCTCATCGGCCGTGGTGGCTGGCGGGAGGGTGGATGGGGTGTGCTGCTCGCCTTCTGCACCGGGCTGTTTCCCCTGCTCTCGCATCTGAAGGCCCGGCTGGAGCCGGAGAAACACCGGCCCTGATGAGAATCGCCCAGATCATGGCCGGTGCCCCGATGGGGGGCGCCGAGACCTTCTTTGAGCGCATCTCCGTCGCCCTGCACGGCGCGGGTGATACGGTGCTGCCGGTGATCCGCCGCGATCCGTCCCGTGCCGCGCGTCTGCGGGCCGGGGGGCTGGCACCGGTGGAACTGGCCTTCGGCGGGCCGATCGATTTCCTGACCGCCCCGCGGCTGGACAAGGCGCTGCGCGAGTTCCGCCCGGATGTGGCGGTGGCCTGGATGAACCGCGCCGCGCGCTTCGCCCATCCCGGGTCCTGGGTGCTGGTCGGGCGGCTGGGGGGATATTACGACCTGTCCTATTACCGACGCTGCGACCACCTGGTGGCGAACACGCGGGATCTCGTGCGCTGGATCGTCTCCCAAGGCTGGGATGCCGCACGGGTGCACCACCTGCCGAATTTCGCGCCGGATTTCTCGGGCGCCAAGCCCGCCGCCCTGCCGGCATCGCCGGGGGCGGTGAAGCTGCTCGCCATGGGGCGGCTGCACGCGAACAAGGGGTTCGACACGCTGCTCCGTGCCCTGGCGCTGGTGCCGCGGGCGCATCTTTCCCTCGCGGGGGAGGGGCCGGAACGGGCGGCGCTGGAGGGCCTCGCCCATTCGCTGGGGGTGCAGGACCGCGTGGCCTTCCTCGGCTGGCGGGAGGATGCGGGGGCGCTGCTGGCGGGATGCGACATGTTCATTCTCTCCTCGCGCCAGGAGCCGCTGGGCAATGTGGTGCTGGAGGCCTTTTCGGCCGGGGTGCCGGTGATCGCGACCGCAACGCCGGGGCCACAGGAACTGATCGCCGATGGCGAATCCGGGTTGATCGTGCCGGTGGATGATCCCGAATCCCTCGCCCATGCCATCAAGGACCTGATCGCCGACCCCGACCGCGCGGCGTCCCTCGCCGAGGAGGGGCGCGCCGCCTTCGAGGCGCAACATGCCGAGGGACCGGTGCTGGCACGCTGGCGCGCGCTGCTGCCGGCGCTCCAGCCCCACAAGGGCGGGCGCTAGGCCATGTGCGGGATCGCGGGAATCGTCCTGGCCCCTGGCCGCTCTCCGGATCTTTCGGTGCTGGACCGGATGACGCGCGCCCTGGCGCATCGCGGGCCGGATGGGCATGGGCACCATGTCTCGGGCCAGGTTGCGCTGTCGCATACGCGGCTGGCCATCATCGACCTTGAGGGCGGCGACCAGCCGCTCTTCGCCGGGCCGGCCGCGCTGATCGGCAATGGCGAGGTGTACAACTACCGCGAGCTGCGCACCGACAACGCGCTGCTGTGCAGCACCGGATCGGATTGCGAGCCGCCGCTGCATCTCTGGCGGCGCGACGGGTTGCGCTTCATCGAGCAGATGCGCGGCATGTACGCCCTCGCCATCCATGATCGCGCGGCGCGGCGCGTGGTGCTGGCGCGCGATCCCTTCGGGATCAAGCCGCTCTATGTCGCCAACGTGCCAGGCGGGATCGCCTTCGCTTCCGAACCGGCGGCGATCCTGGCGACGGGGCTGATCGAGCCCCGCATCCGGACCGAGGCGCGGGAGGAGCTGCTGCAACTGCAGTTCACCACCGGCGCCGAGACCATTTTCGAGGGCATCCGCCGCCTGCTTCCCGGCGAGGCCGTGGTGCTGGGCGATGGTGCCGTTCTGGAGCGCGCGCGCCGCGCCGCCCTGCCCGAGGGCGGGCCGGAACCGGTGACCGAGGCCGATGCGCTGGAGCGCTTCGGGAATGCCTTCCGCGAGAGCGTCGATCTGCACCAGCGAAGCGACGTGCCCTATGGCATGTTCCTCTCGGGCGGCACGGACAGCGCGGCGGTGCTGGCGATGATGTCGCGGCTGAACGACCGCCCCGTGCTCGCCTACACCGCCGGCTTCGATGTTCCGGGCGCGGCGGATGAGCGGGAGCGGGCGGCGCATATGGCCCGTGCCGCCGGCGCCCGGCACGAGACGATCACGGTGAGCGAGGCCGAGGTCTGGTGCCACCTGCCGGAGATCGTCGGCGCGATGGACGACCCGGCGGCGGACTACGCCATCATTCCCACTTGGTTCCTCGCGCGGCGGGCACGGCAGGAGGTGAAGGTGGTGCTGTCGGGGGAGGGGGGTGACGAACTCCTCGCCGGCTATGGCCGCCACCGTGCCGCCATG
>DATCMG010000893.1:0-2790 GCA_036563555.1 Roseomonas sp.
CACGGCTGCGCCAGCTCGGCGCCACGCCTGTGGGCGGCAGCGTTGCTGAATCCCGGGCCTTCTTCGCCAGCGAGACGGAGAAGTGGAACCGCGTGATCCAGGCCGCGACCATCCGCCTGAACTGAGGTTCTCCATGACAGCCTTCGATCCGGTGACGCTGGCACTGCTCTGGACCCGTCTCGTCTCCATCGTGGACGAAGCGGGGGCGGCGCTCCTACGTACCTCTTTTTCCACCATCGTGCGGGAATCGCACGACTTCGCCTGCGTGCTGACCGATGCGCGCGGGCACTCCCTCGTGCAGGCCACCGATGGCGTGCCCTCCTTCCTCTGCACCGTGCCGCGGACCATCGGCCATTTCCTGGCCGAGTATCCGCCGGAGACGCTGGAAGAGGGCGACATCCTCATCACCAACGACATCTGGCTGGGCACCGGCCATCTGCCTGACATTACGGTCGCGAAGCCGATCATGCTGAACGGGCGCCTGATCGGCTTCGCCGGCTCCGTCGCCCATGCGCCGGATATCGGCGGGCGTATCCGCACGGCGGAGTCGCGCGAGGTGTATGAGGAAGGCCTTCAGATTCCGATCATGAAGGTCGTCCGCGCGGGCAGGATGGACGAAACCTTCGTCCGCTTCTTCCGCAAGAACACCCGCGTGCCGGACCAGACGATGGGCGACCTCTATGCCCAGTTCACGGCTCTGGACCTGATGGAGCGCCGCCTGCGCAGTCTGCTGACGGAGCACCGGCTGGATTCGCTCGAAGCGCTGGCGGATGAGATCCACAGCCGCTCTGAACGCGCGACGCGCCAGGCGATCCGCACGGTTCCCGACGGCACCTATCACGCCGACGTTCTTACCGACGGGCTTGAGGAACCCATCCGCCTGCGTCTTGCCCTGCGCAAGGAAGGAGGTTCCATCCATGCAGATTACGAGGGCACGGACCCGCAGGTGGCGCGCGGCATCAATGTGTGCCTCGCCTATACCTTCGCCTACACCGCCTTCGCGGTGAAGGCCGCGCTCTGCCCGGAGGTGCCGAACAATGAGGGCGCCTTCCGGCCGATCAGCGTGTCGGCGCCGCGCGGCTGCATCCTGAACTCGGTCCCGCCCGCCGCGGGCGCCAACCGCGCCCTCACGGGCCACTTCATCCCGCCCATGATCCTCCAGGCACTCGCGCGCGCCCTGCCGGAACGGGTGATCGCCGGCGTCGGGTCTCCCCTCTGGAGCCTCAATTTCGCTGGCGTCCGGCCGGACGGTTCGCCAATCGCCAACCAGTTCTTCATGAATGGCGGCTACGGCGCGGGCGCCGGTCATGACGGCGCCAATGTGCTGAGCTGGCCGTCGAACGTCTCCGCCGCCCCTGTCGAGATGATCGAGCAGGGTGCCCCCTTCCGCATCCGTCACCGCCGCCTGCGCGTGGGCACGGGCGGCGTCGGGCTGCACCGTGGGGGCACCGGGCAGGAATGGGCCTTCGAGAGTCGCTCCGCAACGCCTGTCGCCATTACCTTCATGGCCGAACGAACGCGCGAGGAAGCCGCGGCCCCTGGCCTGGAGGGCGGCGGCCCCGGCACGCCTGGCGCGGTGCTGATCGATGGCGTGGTGGTGGATCCCAAGCGGCAGCACATCCTCCAGCCCGGCAGTACGGTGGAACTTCGTACCCCCGGCGGCGGCGGCTACGGCCCTCCGGAGGAACGCCCCGCGCATCTGGTGGAGCAGGACCGCCGGGACGGCCTCATGGCGGGGACTTCGGCATGAACACCCATCGCTATGCCCTGGCGATCGACGTCGGCGGCACCTTCACCGATGTGGTGCTCTATGACGACACCACCGGCCGCTTCGCCGCGCATAAGGAGCTGACCACCCCGGCTGATCCGGCGGCGGGCGTGGTCTCCGGCATCCGCCATCTCTTCGCCGCCGAGAAGGTGGACCCGGCGGAAGTGGGCCGGGTGGTGCATGCCACCACGCTCTTCACCAACGCCCTGATCGAGCGCCGTGGCGCGCCCACCGGCCTGATCACCACCGCCGGCTTCCGCGACACGCTGGAAATCGGCCACGAGCGCAAATACGAGCTCTACGATCTGCATCTTCCCCTACCCCAACCCCTGGCGCGCCGCGCCCACCGGCTGGAGGCGGTGGAGCGGCTGGCGCCGGATGGCACGGTGGAAATCCCGCTCGACCCGGCGAGCGTGCTGGACGCCGCCGGCCGGCTGGTCGCGCAGGGCATCGAATCCATCGCCATCGTCTTCCTCCATGCCTATGCCAACCCGGCGCATGAGCGCGAGGCTGCCCGGCTGATCGCGGAGCGTCATCCCGGCCTGGTCCTCTCGCTGTCCAGCGACGTCTCGCCGCAGATCCGCGAGTTCGAGCGTTCCTCCACCACCGCTGCCAATGCCTATGTAAAGCCACTGGCGGAGAGGTACCTGAACCGACTCTCGGGCGACCTGACGGCGCTTGGAATCACCGCGCCGCTCTTCATGATGCTGTCCAATGGCGGCCTGACCCATGTCGATGAGGCCAAGCGCGTGCCCGTGCAGCTACTTGAAAGTGGCCCCGCCGCTGGCGCCCTTTCCGCTGCCTTCTTCGGCCAACGCTCCGGACGGCGCGACCTTCTGGCCTTTGATCTTGGAGGGACCACGGCGAAGCTGGCCCTGGTGACGGACGGCCAGCCCTTGGTCGTGCATCGCTTCGAGGCGGGGCGCGAGCGGCGCTTTACCGCCGGCAGCGGCCTGCCGCTGAACATCTCCACCATTGAGCTGATCGAGATCGGCGCGGGCGGCGGTTCCATCGCGGCGCAT
>DATCMG010000910.1:0-5927 GCA_036563555.1 Roseomonas sp.
CACCCGCCGCGCCGCCCGCCTCGGCGGCATGCCCCTCATCCTCCTCATCCGGAAACTCGGCCTCCGCTCCGCCCTCAACGGCCCGCCCTGGCTCCTCCCCGATCCCCGTTTGTCCGAAATGCTCCGCCGCGCCCCGCTCCCGCCGCTCCCGCGCACGCCGGAACAATTCGCGGCCGCGAAAACCCGCCTCCGCAGCCTCGCCGCTCTCGCAAAGGCCGCCCTCGGCCGCACCCGCATCCCCCGCACCGTCCGGCTGGCATGGCCATGACGCGCGCCTTGCCCCCGCCGCCGCCCTGCGGCAAACCCCCGGCCCAGCGGAACGCACAGGCGTCCTCGCGGCGGAACGCGCCAGCGTTCACGCGGCGGAACGCGCGGGCAGTCCCGCCCCGTTCCCCCGGAAGGTTCCCCCCGCCATGCGCGTGAAAGACGTGAAGAAGGTTGTCCTCGCCTACTCCGGCGGCCTCGACACCTCCGTGATCCTCAAATGGCTCCAAACCACCTACGGGGCCGAAGTCGTCACCTTCACCGCCGATCTCGGCCAGGGCGAGGAACTCGGCCCCGCCCGCGAAAAGGCCCGCCTCCTCGGCATCAAGGACGAAAACATCTTCATGGACGACCTGCGGGAAGAATTCACCCGCGACTTCGTCTTCCCGATGTTCCGCATGAATGCCCAGTATGAAGGCTGCTACCTCCTCGGCACCTCCATCGCCCGCCCCCTGATCGCCAAGCGCCAGATCGAAATCGCGGAGAAGATGGGCGCCGATGCCGTCTCCCACGGCGCCACCGGCAAGGGCAACGACCAGGTCCGCTTCGAAATCGCCTACTACGCCCTCAAGCCGGACGTGAAGGTCATCGCCCCCTGGCGCGAATGGGACCTCACCTCCCGCACCCGCCTCATCCAATTCGCCGAGGAACACCAGATCCCCATCGCGAAGGACAAGCGCGGCGAAGCCCCCTTCAGCGTGGACGCCAACCTCCTCCACAGCAGCAGCGAAGGCAAAGTCCTCGAAGAACCCTGGGACGAACCGCCCGAGGCCGTCTGGCAGCGCACGATCAGCCCGGTCGACGCCCCCGACCGCGTCACCGAAATCACCATCGAGTTCGAGCGTGGTGACGCCGTCGCCATCAACGGCGAACGCCTCTCCCCCGCCACGCTGCTGGCGAAGCTGAACGCGCTCGGCAAGGAAAACGGCATCGGCCGCCTGGATCTCGTGGAAAACCGCTTCGTCGGCATGAAGTCCCGCGGCGCCTACGAAACACCTGGCGGCACCATCCTCCACACCGCCCACCGCGCCATCGAATCCATCACGCTCGACCGGGAGGCCGCCCACCTCAAGGACAGCCTGATGCCCCGCTACGCGGAGCTCATCTACAACGGCTTCTGGTTCGCCCCGGAACGCCGCATGATCCAGGCCATGGCCGACGCATCCCAGGCCAGCGTGTCCGGTGAGGTCCGCCTCAAGCTCTACAAGGGCAACACCATCGTCACCGGCCGCCGCAGCCCCAACAGCCTCTACTCCATGAAGCACGTCACCTTCGAGGAAGACCAGGGCGCCTACGACCAGTTCGACGCCCAGGGCTTCATCAAGCTGAACGCGCTGCGCCTCCGCCTCGGCGCCATGGCCGGCCGCAAGGGCGGCGCGCTCTGATCGCCCGCGGCCACGGCCGCAAAGCCTGCACCGGGCGGCCCCGTGCCGCCCGGTGCCCCAAAACCCCGGCGCGGCCACCGCACCCCGCCCCGGAACCTACACGGGCAGCGCCCGTCACTTCAGGCCCGCTGATCGCATGACCATTCCCAGCCCCCTCCATGCGCGTTGGCGGTGGGATGATGTCCTCATGGGGGCCCTGCTCGTCGCCTTGGCCGCCATGCTCCTTCTCATGCCCCGTCAGGCCATGACGGGCGACGAGCCGCGCTACATCCTCTACGCCGCATCGCTGCTGCGGCATGGCCATTTCACCATGCCGCTCGCTGAATGGTCCGCACTGCACCAGGCCGCCAACGGCGTGCCCTCCGCGGCCCTGCCAAGCGGGGCCGGAGGCGCGGTGATCATGAACCCCGTCTATCTGCCCTCGCTGCTCTCGCCACTCTCGCTTCTCTCGCCCGTCCACGGCCCGCGCGCCGTCACGCTGCTCGCGGGGCTGGGCGGGTTGTGGATGCTGCACCGCCTGTGCCGCTTCTCGACAGGGCGGCGCCCGGCAATCATGGCGGTCGCCCTCGCGGCCCTCTCCCTGCCACTCCTGCCCTACCTCCACCTTTTCTACATGGAGACCTTCGTCTTCGCCCTCGTCTGCCTCGCCTGGTGGCGGGTGCAGCAAGCGGGGCAGAGCCTGCGCGCGGATCTGCTCACGGCGGCCATCATCGCCGTCATCCCAATCGTTCATATGCGCGGCTCGGTCGTAGCCGCGGCGCTCTACGCCTTCCTTCTCTGGCCGGCCCTCACTGCGCGTGACCTGCGGCGCGGCGCGATCCTCGTCCTGCCGGGCGTGGCCGGCCTCGCCCTCCTCGTCGCCCTCAACCTCGCCGTCTACGGCGCGATCACCGGCCCGGTGAACTCTGCCCGCCCGCCCCTGCCCTGGGCCTGGACCGAGGTGCTGCCAATGCAGTTCTTCAACATCCGCCATGGCGTCCTCGCCTATGCGCCGATTTGGATACTTGGCTATGTGGGCCTCGCCGCTGGCGTCTGGCGCGGAGCGCCGCTGGCGCGCCAGGGCCTGCTGCTGGCGATCGTGGCCGCCCTCACCGGCGTCGGCGTCAATCCGGGCGAGGGATGGCCGGGCCGTTTCTGGGTGCTCTCCGTGCCCATGCTGGCGCTCGGCCTCTCGCTCTGGATCGAGCGGGAGCGCGGGGTGGTGATGCGCATCCCCGGCGCGATCCTGGCGGCGATCACCCTGCTCAACACCGGCCTGTTTCTCGCGGAGCCGAACAGCTTCCTTGAGAACCGCCAGTCCACCATGACCTATCAGTATCTGTTCGACCGGGGGCTACCCTTCCATTTCGGCCTAATCCTGCCAGTGGAGTTGGACGACCCGGCGCAACGCGCCTCCGTGGCGAAGCTGATGCTCGGCTTCGGCACGTTGTTCCTGCTCGGCCTCGGCGCGGCCCTTCGTCCCGGCTGGCGCTGGTCGCTCCCGATGGTTCTCGTGCTGCTTGCCGGGCTCGATCTGTCGCGGGCGCGCTACCTTCCTGCCCAGGCTTATGCGGTGCGGATCGAAGGTGGGTCCGGGCATGTCGGCTTTCCCGATCCGCAGCCGGTGACGGCGCTGCAGTTCGGACGCGGCTGGGAAACCTGGGCCTATGACACGCGCCACCTGATCGACCTGGAGATTACCCGCGCGGACGGTTCCACCGTTCGACAGCGGACACTCGCCAACCAGGTGATCCCGCTGCACTGCTTCGGCCCGGTCCGCGCTGTCACGCTCTCCAGCCCGACGGGCCTCGATGTTGCCGGACAGGTCGCCTATCGCCTTCACCTCTACCGGCCCGCCTCCCAACTGGAGCGCCAGGCTGCCCGCCTTGGTATAGGCTGCGGCTAGGAACCGAGGCTCAGGAGAAACCCATGTACACGCCTCCTGCCTTCCGCGAGAACGACCCCGCCGCGCTCCGCAGGTTGATCGCCGCGTCCCGCCTCGCCTTGCTGACCACCAACGGCCCGGACGGCATCCCGCTCGTCACCCCCTTGCCCCTGGTGCTGGATGGCGACCACCTGATCGGCCATCTCGCCCGTGCCAATCCGCATGCAAAGGCACTTTCGGCCACACCGCGTGCCCTCGCTGTCTTTCTCGGGCCTGAAGCCTATGTCTCCCCGGGCTTCTACGCCTCGAAGGCGGAGCATGGCCGTGTCGTCCCCACCTGGAACTACGAGGCCGTGACGGTCGAAGGCGCCCTTGAGACCTTCGATGATCCCGCCCGGCTGCACGATGCCGTCTCCCGCCTCACGAACCGCCATGAGGCCGGCCGAGCCGAGCCGTGGTCCGTCACCGACGCACCGCCCGAATTCATCGCGGCCCAGCTCCGCGGCATCATCGGGCTGCGCCTTTCGGTAGAGCGCATCATAGGCAAGCGGAAGCTGTCCCAGAATCGCTCCGAGGAGGATCGCAGCGGCGTCCGGCAGGGCCTCGCCGCCAGCGGCGATGCGCGGGACCAGGCGCTGGCCGAGGCCATGGCGCGCGGGTGATTCCCGGGAAGGCGCCGCCTTCCCGCTTCCCCGGGCGAAAGCATGGGGGCCATGCGGCCGCCCGCCTCGCGCTCGGCGCCGTCCGCAGCTAAGCAACGAATGGCAGGAGGGGCGTCCATGATCCAGCGGCCGAATCGCGCGGGCATCATCGCGGCGCTCGACACCCAGAATCCCGGGCAGGCCGAGGCCTGGGCCGAAGCCCTTGCCCCGCATGTCGGCTGCCTCAAGCTCGGCCTGGAATTCTTCGTCGCCAACGGGCCGGCCGCCATTGCGCGCATCGCGCGCCACAGGCCGCTCTTCCTCGACCTGAAGTTCCACGACATTCCCAACACCGTCGCCGGTGCGGTCCGTTCGGCCTGCGCGCTCGGCCCAGCCATGCTCACCATCCATGCGTCAGGCGGCCACGCCATGGTCGAGGCGGCCCGCCGCGCTGCCGAGGAGTTCGGCCCGGACCGCCCGGCCATCCTTGCCGTCACGGTCCTCACCAGCATGGATGCCGCCACCCTCTCCTCCACCGGCGTCTCCGGCGGGCCGGCGCAACAGGTGCTCCGCCTTGCGCGCCTGGCGCTGGAGGCCGGGGCGGACGGCCTGGTCTGCTCCCCCCGCGAGGTCTCCCTGATCCGGGACGCCCATGGTGCCAGCCCCCTTCTGGTGGTGCCCGGCATCCGCCCCGCCGGTAGCGCAACCGGCGACCAATCCCGTATCGCGACCCCCGGGGAGACCGCCGATGCCGGTGCCGACTGGCTCGTCATTGGCCGGCCCATCACCGCCGCATCGAACCCGGCCGCAGCGGCGGCGGCCATTGCCGAATCGCTGCGCCGATGACGCTCGCCAAGATCTGCGGCCTGAACGACGCGCCCGGGCTCGATGCGGCGGTGGCGGGCGGCGCGGCGATGATCGGCCTCGTCTTCTTTCCTCCCTCCCCCCGCGCCGTCACGCCAGCCGAGGCGGCCGCTCTTGCCGCCCGCGCGCCCAGCCCCGCCCAGGGAGGGCCTCTCCGCGTCGGCCTTTTCGTGGACGCGACCGACGAGACGATCGCCGGCACCCTGGCCGCCCTGGACCTCGACATCCTCCAGCTGCACGGCGCCGAAACCCCTGAGCGCTGCGCCGAAATCCGCGCCCGCTTCGGCCGCCCCGTGATGAAGGCCCTTGGCATCGCGACCGAGGCTGACCTCGTGCTCCTGGATGCCTACGCCCCGGTGGCCGACCGCTTCCTGCTCGACGCCAAGCCCATGCCCGGCGCCACCCTGCCCGGCGGCAATGCGGCCAGCTTCGACTGGTCCCTCCTGACCAACCGCTCCATTCCCCGCCCCTGGCTCCTCGCTGGGGGGCTGACGCCGGAGAACGTGGCCGGGGCCATCCACGCCACGGGCGCCCCCGGGGTGGATGTTTCCTCGGGGGTGGAAAGGATGAAGGGCGTGAAGGACCCCGCCCGAATCACGGCTTTCCTCCGCGCGGCCCGGGCGGCGTGACGCCCACCCATATCGCCCTCGCGCTGCTGGTGGCGGCGGTCTGGGGCTTCAACTTCGTCATGATCCGGATTGGGCTGGAAAGCGGGCTGCCGCCCCTGCTCATGGCCACGCTGCGCTTCGTGGTGGCGGCGATCCCCGCGCTCTGGCTGCCACGGCCGGAAATTCCCACGGGGCGGCTGCTGGCGATCGGCGCCTTCCTTTTCGTCGGGCAGTTCGCCCTGCTCTTCACCGGCATGGCGGTGGGGATGCCGCCCGGCCTTGCCTCCGTCACCCAGCAATC
>DATCMG010000912.1:0-6205 GCA_036563555.1 Roseomonas sp.
GGACAACCCAGCCAACCTGATGTATGGCGGAGTGCTCGCCGTCGGAATCCTCAGCGCCCTCATCATGCGCTTCCAGCCCCATGGCATGGCGCGCGCGTTGACCGCGACGGCGCTCGCTCAGGCGTTGGTCGGCGTGATCGCCCTGATCGCCGGCTTGGGCTCCACTGGGGCGAACTGGCCACGAGCCATCATTTTCCTGACCGGGTTCTTCGCCGCGCTGTGGCTCGTATCGGCCTGGCTGTTCCGGAAAGCCGAAAGGGAGCAAACTTCAGCGGGCGCAGCGCCGTAGGTCCGACCCGCAACATTCAGTTTCCACCCAGAAAGGTCTCTCCCCGACGCCGTTGGCATGAGGGTCGCCATGTTCAACACGCACCAACGACCCTTGCTGGGTGGTGAACACCCCCAGCCGTGCTGGCGGTCCGTTTTTGTAGATCTCAGGGTGAAGGTTTCTGACACGGTCAGCCCCGCTTCTCCAACAGCCCTCCGTCGACTGGCAAGATCACACCCGTGATGTAGCCGGCCTCGTCCGATGCGAGGAACAGCGCAGCATTGGCCACGTCCCATGCGGTCCCCATCTTACCCATGGGCACCAGGGCTTCGCGTTCCGCCCGGATCACCTCCCGCGGCACGCCTCGTTCTTGCGCACGGCGCTCGATGGCCATCGGCGTGTCGATCAGTCCGGGTAAGATGACATTGGCGCGGATGCCGTGTTTCGCGTTCTCCATCGCAATGTGCTGGGTAAAGGTGTTCACCGCGCCTTTGCTGGTTTTGTAGGTGACCGTGGGGCGCGCAGAGAGGGACGAGGTGGAGGAGATATTAATGATGCAGCCTGATTTCTGAGCGATCATGTGCGGCAGGACATGCTTGCAGGTCATGAACATGCCCTTGAGGTTCATGGCCATGATGGCGTCCCACATGTCTGCGTCCATCTCGGTGATCTTGCGATCACCCTTAGACCGGCCGACATTGTTGTGCAGGATATCGATGCAGCCGTAGCGCTCCATGCAGGTGCGTGCAATCGCTGCGCAATCCTCTTCCTTCGTGATGTCGGCGCGTAGCACCGAGGCCGGGTGGCCATGCACCGCCACCGCGGCGCGCGTGGCCTCGGCCCATTCCTCGTTGATGTCGGCCACCAGCAGCGTCGCGCCCTCTTGCGCGAAGCGTTCGGCCGTCGCGCGGCCATTGCCCACCGTCTCGCCGGGTTGCTGTCCCCCGCCGACGACGATGGCGACCTTGCCTTCCAACCTGCCTCGGGACATCGGGGCTCCGTACTCCGTCTAGGTCATCAATCCGAGGTGATCCGGCCATCGATCACGACGCGTCGCCAGCGCGCCTCCTCTGCGCGCATGAAGCGGGTCATTTCCGCTGGACTGTTAGCCGCCACGGTCAGTCCCTCACCCGTCAGTCGTGCGCGATAGGCGGGTGCCTCCGTCACCTTGCGGAGCGCCTCGTTCAGTCGGGCCAGCACCGGCGATGGCGTGTCGGCAGGCGCGAACAATGCGTACCACACCTCCGCCTCATAGCCCGGGAGCGTCTCGGCAACCGTTGGCACACCGTCATAGGCCGGGGAACGCTGCGGCGACGTGACGGCCAGCGCGCGCATCCGATCGCTCTTCACAAAGGCGGCCACGCCGCCTGCCGTGCCGAACACCATGTCCAGCCGCCCGCCGAGTAGGTCAGTATAGGCCGGCCCCGCGCCCCTGTAGGGAACATGGGTGATGTCCACGCCGGCCATCAGCTTGAATAGTTCCCCAGCCAAGTGCACGGCCGATCCATTGCCTGAGGAGCCATAGGTGAGCTTGCCCGGATCTGCCTTGGCGGCGCGAATGATGTCGGCCACGCTGCGATAAGGGCTGTCGGGCCGTGTTACGAGTACGTTGGGGCCGTGGCAGATCAGCCCGACTTCCGAGAAGCCTTTCTCAGTGTCATAGGGCAGGTTCTTCACCAGCGAGGCGTTGATGGCGAGCGCCGAGGTGGTGAGCAGCAGGGTGTGGCCATCCGGCGGTGCCTTCGATACAAGGTCGGAGCCGAGCACGGTGCCGCCGCCGGCCCGATTGTCGATCACCACGGGTTGGCCGAGCTCCCCCGCCAGCAACTGGGCTAGCTCCCGCCCCACCACATCTGTTCCGCCGCCTGCCGTGAAAGGCACGACGATGCGGATCGGTCGGGAAGGAAAATTCTCCGCGCTAATGGCTGGGGACGCACCAAGCGGGGCGCAGAGGCTGGCGCTGGTCCCCGCCGCGCAAAGCTTCAGCCAGCCGCGCCGGTGAACAGCTGTGCCTACCACAGCTGCCTCATTTCGTGTGCCGTGCCGCGTGGCCTCCATCGTACGTCCTCCCGCCTTTTCGTTACCCGCATCCTATGCTTCGCCCTCCGTACCGCGCAATTGCAGCAGGATAGAACTGCTAGGCTGTTGACGCAGCAAAGTTGCCCAGCGTGCTTCAATTCACCGAGGTGGTTGCCAGATCAGTGCACCGCTTATGGGACTTCCCCCGCCGCGGTGATTAGGACCTAGACTACGCGCAGCTACGCTCGCGCGTAATGTGCGAAGGAGAGGCTCAAGCCAGCATGGACCGCTCGCTGCATAGGCGAGCCCGCACTCCTGCTCGCAAATTGCCGGTCGGCGGCGAGCCAAACGGATAGCGGCTTCGGTGCTCCCCGCCCGCAGGCGGACGTTCTGCTCTCGGCTAAAGCAGAACCTGCAGCCACCGGCTGCGGCGATGGCTGAGGGCGGATCTTGCGGCTTCGTAATGAAGCCCCGAGCCGCTCCAAGACCCGCGCGACCGTGGTGGGGGTCCACAAGCTCCCTCCTCGCGGCGTCAGCATCCCCCTCTCCGTCAGCGCCCGCGCGAGCCCCTGGTGCGTGGTGATCCCTTCTGCCCGGCGCGCGTCCACCTTCAGCGCGAGCCTGTACGCCATGCGGGTGGCTCTCTCAGCCCGGGAGAACGCCGCTATAGCTTCACAGGGCAGGCTTGGCGGCCTCCACCCCCTATCTCCCCGCCCCAGCACCGCCCCACGTACCCGCGCCACCGCCAGCGCCGCCCGGGTCCGTTCCGAGATCAGCTCGCGCTCCTTCTGCGCCATCGCCGCGTAGACCCGAATCATCAGGTCATCCGCCCCGGGCATGTCGGCGGCCCGGATTGAGATCCCGTCCTTCAGTAGCAGTGAGAGGGTGTGGGCGCGCCGAGTGATCCGATCGAGGCGAGCCGCCACCAGCACCGCCCCGAGCTGGCGACAGCGGGTCAGTGCTTCCTGGAACCCGATTGAAGATGCCCCTGGGAGTGATGCCTTAAGCCGCTGCTGTTGCGCGGATCGGTCCGCGCGTCGCCCAGTTGGCCGCGACCGCCCCAAATCCGACCAGAATCATCACTGGCCAGAAGGCGGCGTAGCTGCCGGTCGCGTCCACCAACACCGCCGCGGCGCCCGCGCCAAGGAAGCCGCCGATCTGATGGCTGAAGAAGCAGACGCCGTACAGCGCCCCTAGGTCTGCCACGCCGAAGCGGCGGGCGATCGCGGCAGCCGTCAGCGGCACCGAGCCGAGCCAGATCGACCCGAGAAACGCCGCGAAGAGCAGCGTGCCCCATTCCGTCACCGGCAGGGTGGCAAAAAGCGTGATGGCCAGACTGCGGAGCAGATACACGCCGCCCAGCGCGACCTCCGGGCGGATGACGCTTCCCAGCTTGCCGCAGAGCCATGAGCCCGGAATGTTGAACAGCCCCACCAGCATCAACGAGGTGGCACCGAGCCAGGGCGGCATGCCGCACAGCGCCAGATGAGCCGGCAGATGGGTGGTGAGAAAGGCGAGCTGAAAGCCGCAGGCGAAGAAGCCCAGCGTCAGCAACGCGAAGTCGCGTTCCTGCAAGGCGCTCCGGGCCAGCTCGGGCAATTCCGAAAGCGCACGGCGCGGTGCCAAGGGGTTGCGGGGCGACCACTCCATGACGCGGGCCGCCGGCAGGATCAGCAGCGCCGCGACCGCCATCGCGCCCAGGGCCGCGGCCGCGCCAAACCAGCCGATGCCGATTTGCGCGTAGGGCACCAGCAAGGCCTGCCCGACAGATCCGCCGGCGGCGGCGATCCCTAACATGCTGCTCCGGCGCTCTGGCGGCGCTGCACGGCCCACAGCGGCGATGACGCTTCCGGTTCCAGCGCAACCCACGCCCAATCCCGTCATGATCCCGATGCCCAGCAGGGCGGTAACAGCCGAAGGGTGGACCGCCACCAGACCGAGGCCGGTGACATAGAGCAGCCCGCCCACAGCCGCGACGCGCCCGGCGCCGTAGCGGTCACCGAGCGAGCCGGTGACCGGCTGGGCGATCCCCCAGGTCAGGTTGTGCAGGGCGATCGAGAGGCCGAGGGTGACGGTGGAAATGCCCTCCTCGGCGCCGAGGGGAAGGAGGAACAGGCCAAAGGTCTGGCGTATCCCCATGGCCATGGAGGCCGTCACGGCCGCGGCCATCACCACGGCCCAGACGCTGGGGTTCTTCATCGCGCCGCTTCCTCTCCACCCCTGACGTGTCCTGTCTACCCCGCCCCTCGCGCTCGTCAAATACCCACCCGCCCCAGTAGTCGAGCCACGGTCGTATGGGCCCAGGTCGCACGACCATGCGGAGTGGGAGCCCCTCGCTCTGTCAGCTACCGCGCGATCCCCCGGCAAGTCCTGACGCCTTGGGCCCGTAGCGCCTCCACTTCCAGTGCTAACCAGTGCGCCGCGCCGGAAGCGCCTTCCTGCCATGCCGGCACCGGCTCGACCCCTCTCGCCCAGCGTGGCACTTCCCCACCATGCGACCGACCCTTTATCCGCGCCTCCTGAATGGGCGGAATGGCGATCCAGGCGTCTACGTGGAGGCCCTGCACCGGCCTGATGCGGTCCTGCTTGACTGCGGTGATCTCTCCACGCTCTCGGTTCGCCACCTACTGCGGGTGAGCGTCCTGGCCGTCTCACACGCCCATATGGACCACTGGGCCGGCTTCGATCAGCTGCTTCGGCCATTGATCGGGCGCGACAAGCACCTGTTCGTGGTGGGGCCGGAGGGCTTCACGCAGCGACTCTTCCATCGTCTGCAAGCCTATACTTGGAACCTGGCGCACCGCATTCCCGCCGATCTGGTCTTCGAGGTATCGGAGGTGACCGCGGCCCCGGCTTGGCCGCGCACGCGCCTGCGGCTGCACGGCGGCTTTGCGCGCGAAGAGCTGCCATCCATTCCAGCGGTACCGGACGGGACTGTTCTGCGCCTTGGCCCGTTGCGGCTGCGCGCAGCTATTCTGGACCATGGCACCCCATGCCTCGGCTTCGCTCTGGAGGAGGAGCAACACTTCAATGTCTGGCGAACCAAGCTGGAGAAGCGCCGCCTTCCGGTGGGGCCTTGGCTCACGAACCTCAAGGCTGCCGTGATGGAGGGGCTTCCGGACGATCACCTGATCCGGATCTTCGCCCGGCAGTCCGAAGTTACCCACGCACATGCACTGCAACTGCGCGATCTGCGGGACCTCATCATTAGCACGCCGGGGCAGCGCATTGCTTACCTGACCGACTTCGCTGACCTGCCGGAAAACAGGACGGCCGCCGTATCGCTGGCCCGAGGCGCTGATACCCTTTTCATTGAAGCGCCCTTTGCTGCTGCTGACGCCGCTCTCGCCTTGGACCGCCGGCACCTCACGACCCAGGCTGCAGGCGAGATTGCAGCTGCGGCGGAGGTGCGCCGGATTGAACCCTTTCACTTCTCGCCACGCTATCTCGGGCAGGAAGAACGCATGTTGGATGAGGTTGCAGCTGCTGCCGGACGGGGCGGCTTCTCGGTAATCCCGTGAATGGCGCTCGCTCTCGCCCGCACCAGCAGCCTCGCAACGGTCGTATGCGTCCATTTGCTGCCTCCACGTGGGGTTGGTACGCCACGCTCCGCCAGCGCGTGCGCGAGTCCCTGGTACGTCGTGATGCCCTCTTCACGCAGCGCCTCTACCTCCAGCGCAAGCCGGTGCGCTGTCCGGGTTGCCTCCTCCTGGCGCGCATGGGCAGCCGCGGCCGCGCAAGGCGGGCTGGGTGGCCTCCATCCCCTGTCCCCGCCCAGCACTGCCCCACGCGCCCGTGCCGCCGCCAGTGCCGCCCGGGTGCGTTCCGAGATCAGCTCCCGCTCCTTCTGCGCCATGGCCGCATAGACCCGCATCATCAGGTCATCCGCCCCGGGCATGTCGGCGGCCCGGATCGAGA
>DATCMG010000913.1:0-10149 GCA_036563555.1 Roseomonas sp.
GCCGCCAAGCCCTTCGTCTGGACCAAGCCCACCAACGCGATCCTGGCCAAGCTCGCCAGGCTTCCTGAACCATCTGAATGAGGCGGAGCACTAGACGCCGAGCCGACATGGCTCGGTCCTCGGTGTCTCCGGACTTGCGGGCGCGACCGCTGACGCCGCCATCTCGGCCGTGGCTGTTCACAAGGTGGCAACAGCCGACGGGCACAACGGCATTCCCCCTCCGGCAAGGCTGAGCTGATGACCGCGTCTCTGCCCTCCGTAATCGTTCCCCCCTCCATCGCAGGCCAGCCGCATGCGCGGCGGCGAAGCACCGGCAGGAGCGAGTTCGCAACGTATCTGCCGGCGGCGAAGCTGCCGGCTTGTGCGGCCGCCCAGCGGGGAGAAGCGAGCCGAATCGAGTCGCTCGCCCTCCTGTCTGTATCGGCCTACTCGGACGAGTCGCCGCGACGCCGGCGCCCGTCACAGGTAGTCGTCGGAGACGCCCTGGTCGCTCTGAAGCGCCTCCAGGTGCTGCTTCTTGGTCACGGCGACGACGATATTGATGTGCGGGAGCTGGAGGCGCTGGCCGCTGAATTGGACGACACAGCAGGCGAGTCAGTGGCGTACCAGGGAATTATTCTACGTCTCAGGATAGAAATCGCCAAGGCAGCGAGGTGCCACGCTCAGTAAGGAATGCCGACCTATAGATAGGGACCGGCTTCTTGGCACTAGCAATACGAAATTGCAACAACCATGGCGGCTAACTTTGTCGATAAACACAACCGTCGCTTGCACAGAAGATTCGATTGCCGTATTCACTTAATTGTGAGGAGCGCGAACTGCTCAGACACAGATCGCCTCCGCAAAGCAGTTTCTGGCGAAAATCGCAGGGCAAGCTATGCACATTCTTGTTGCCTCTCCCGCTGACGCACAAAAGCTGCGCAGCGGCCTAATCGGGTACGGCCACAGCTGCGAAGAAGCAGCGCCCTACCGGGAGACCCCGGAAGTGGCCCAGTTCAGCGGTCCCTACGACGCCGTGGTGCTGCAAGTGATGGATACGATGAGCGACGCCTTCCCGGTCCTCCGCGAGATTCGCGGGCGGGGCCTAGCGATCCCCGTGGTGATCCTCTGCAACAAGATCCGGATGGAGGATGAGGAGGAGGCCTTCAACCTGGGTGCCGACGATGTCCTGACCACGCCGATCAGTCTGCAGCTCCTGGTTGTCCGCCTTCAGGCGATTCAGCGCCGCATCCTCGGCCACAGCACCGCCATCCTGCGGTGCGGCAACGTGACGCTGAACCAGAGCCGGCGCGAGGTGGCCGTCGACGGGATCCACGTCCGGATCACCTCCCGCGAGTTCGACGTCCTGGAGACGCTCATGCTGCGTCGCGGCATGCTGCTGACCAAGGGGCTTTTCATGAGCCGGGCCTACAACGAGAGCGACGGCCCCAACGTCCGGATCCTTGACGTCTTCGTCTGCAAGCTGCGCCGCAAGCTAGCAGCGGCAGGTGCCGCTGAGATAGTCAGGACCGTGTGGGGCAGCGGCTACATGCTGCGGGAGCCCTCCGAGGCCGAGATCGCCATGGCCCGCAGTCGCCTCAGTTCGGGCAAGCCGCGCAGGCAGCGCGCCCATCTGGCGCTCGCCACAGTGATCGCCGCCTGATACCGTCCTGGGCTGGCTCTACCATCACCCGAACTAGGTGCCCGGGTCGAGCGGCCGCCATCCCTCCCAGCGGGATTTAGAAGGCAGTCTGAATGAGCAAGCAGAGGGGCAGGTCCGGCGAGAAGCCCGTCATCGTAGTTCGTCGCGAGGAGGCAGGGGAGGCGGGCCATCACGGCGGCGCGTGGAAGATCGCCTACGCCGACTTCGTGACGGCGATGATGGCGTTCTTCCTGCTGATGTGGCTCATCAACGCGACCACTGACGCGCAGCGCCGCGGGCTCGCAGATTACTTTGCCCCGACCAACATTCTCGGCCGTGCGGCGTCTGGCTCGGGAGAGCCTTTTGGCGGCCGCACGATGGACAGCAGCCGCGCGCTAGCCGGCGAAACTCCGCCGGCGGCCGGCCTGCAGAACGGCCAGCCCTTCACCCCGCAGCGAGCGATGGAGAACGAGGACGACGCCGACCCGGACGAAGTGTTGACCCCGAACTCGGCCAGGCTGCGCTATCCCGTGGCACAGGCTGCCCAACCCTCTACGGAGGCGCGATGGGCCGTCCAGGGGTCCACGGGCTCGCGCGCCGCGTCGGCGGCGAGCGAGCAACCGGATGCTGTCTCGCCAGAGGAGGCCGCCGCGCGCGCTCAGGCGGCCCGTACCGTGCTGATGCAGGCAGCGGAGGAGATCCGCTCCTCAGTGGGGGGTGATCCTCAGCTAGTCGACTTGGCCCGGCAGCTGATCCTCGACCAGGTTCCAGAGGGACTCCGCATCCAGATCGTCGATGCGGATCGCCAGCCGGTCTTCGCGGCTGGGCAAGCGGCGCCGAACAGCCGAGGCCGGGCGCTGCTGCTGCGGGTCGCCGGTGTGGTCGCGCGGCTCCCGAACACCGTCGAGATCGCCGGACACACCGATGGCACACCGTTCAAGGGCGGGACGGATCGCTCGAATTGGGACCTCTCCTCCGACCGCGCTGGCGCTACACGGCGCCTGCTGGTCGAGTCCGGTGTCAGCGAGGACCGGATCCGGGCCGTAGCGGGTCGGGCGGACCGCGAACTGCTCGTCCCGGAGCGCCCGACGGACGCGGCTAACCGTCGTACTTCCATTCTCGTAGTGATGCCCGAGGGCCGTGTTGGCGGCGCAGGTGCTGGAGGAGTCTCCCGATGATCCTGATCGCCGGCTTTGTCTTCATGCTCGTTTGCGTGTTCGGCGGCTACCTCGGAGCCGGAGGGCACCTCGGCCCCATCCTGCATTCGCTGCCCTTCGAGATGCTGATCATCGGCGGCTCCGCCATTGGAACATTCGTGATGGCGAACTCGATGTCCCACGTGAAGCACACGCCGGGAGCCATCAAGAAAGCCTTCAAGGGCTCGCGCTACAAAGAGCAGGACTATGTTGACCTGTGCACCCTGCTGCACCGGCTGCTCCGCATCGCGCAGTCGAAGGGCGCGGTGGGACTGGAGCCGCACATCGAGCGGCCGGAGGAGAGCACCATCTTCCTTGGCTTCCCGAACATCCTGGCTGACAAGCACGTCGTGCTGCTCATCTGCGACTACTTTCGGATGGTTGGGATGAACGCCGACGACCCACATCAGGTCGAGGACGTGATGCTCCGGGAGCTGCGGAAGATACGCGACGAGGAAATGCATTCGGCCCATGCACTCCAGAGCGTGGCCGACGCCCTGCCGGCACTCGGCATCGTCGCGGCGGTGCTCGGCGTCATCAAGACCATGGGCTCCATCGACCAGCCGCCCGCGGTACTCGGCGGCATGATCGGCGGAGCACTGGTGGGGACGTTCCTCGGCGTCCTTCTGGCCTATGGCATGGTCGGCCCGCTCGCGGCGCGGCTGAAGTCGGTCGTAGACGAGGAGGCAAAGTACCTGGAGGTCGTGCGCGCCGTGCTCATTGCCCACCTGCACGGCAACGCGCCCCAGGTTGCTGTTGAGGTCGGACGCAAGACCGTTCCGACGGACCTGATGCCGACCTTCCAGTCCCTCGAAGGCGTCCTGAACGAGGCGCCGGCGGCTGCCTGATCCGCCGGAAGAGCATAGTGCATAATGAAAGGGCCGGAGGATGGGCTCCATCCTCCGGCCCTTCTGCGCGCGGGAGTCTCAACGACGCATGTTTATCGTCTCTTCCAGCATCTCGTCCGCCGTCGTCACGATGCGCGTGTTCGCGGTGTAGGCACGCTGCGCGACGATCAGCTTCGTGAACTCGGCCGCGATGTCGACGTTCGAGTGCTCCACTGCGCTCGCGGAGATGGTGCCGGCCCCCTTGGTCCCTGACGCCTGCACCTGCATCGTCCCGGCCTCCGCGGTGAGCCCAAACGCCTGGCCATCCATCCGCTGCAGGGCGTCGGGATTGCTGAAGGTCACGACGGGCACCCGGCCGATCGTGCGGCTGGCGCCGTTGTCATAGCTGACGACCACGTCGCCGCTGTCGCGGATGGCAACGGAGCGGAAGGAGCCACTCGTCTCACCGTCCACCGTGACCTTGCTCTGCTCATAGGCCGTGCCGGCGTGCTGTGTGACGTTCGACAGGTCCAGCGTCACGGTCTGGCTACCCTGACCGAAGTCCCCTGTGAAGGTCAGGGCGCTTCCGGCCGACGTGCGTCCCGTTGCTTCGTCGAAGGTCAAGGTCCGGGAGCCGATGTCGCTCGCTCCGTCGCTCGCGCTGACGGTCCAGATGTTCGGATCCGCGCCGCGGGCCCAGGAGAGCTGGACGGTCTTCAGTTCGCCGGCCGCGTTGTAGATCTGGAACTGAGTACTGATCGGGTCCGCGCTGGTGGGCGACTTCGGCAGGTTGGCGGTCAGCGCCGCCGCCGTCGTCTCCTGGGCCGCCATTGGTTCCTCGTCGACGTGGATCGGTGAGATGACGCCCTGGTTGACCAAACCATTGGCATCCGCACTCCATCCTTGAAGGGCGTAGCCGGAGCCGTTCACGAGGTAGCCCGAGCTGTCCTTCCGGAAGTCGCCCGCGCGGGTGAAGAGTTGCTGGTTCTCGAAAGCTACGGAGCCGTCGGCGCTGCGGCCGGCGGGCCTCGCCACGCTGAACAGGCCGTTGCCGCTCAATGCGACGGAGAGGGGATTGTCCACCATCTCCAGGGATCCCTGCAGCGAGACAGTCGCGTCCGGGGTCGCGGAGACGGCGCCGGGCGTGTGGATGCGGCTGCTGGACTGCGTCAGCAGGTCCTCGAAATGGGTGTCGGTGCGCTTGAAGCCGATCGTCTGGCTGTTGGCCACATTGTCCGAGATGTGGCCCAGCGCGCGGGACTGCGCGTTCATGCCGGAGATTGCGGTTGTCAGGGAGGTGAAGAGCGACATCGGCGGGCGTCCTCAGTGGAGCGGTTTGGGCCCTCGGCAAGGATGCCGGCCCTGGATGCCACTGAGTGAGCAACGCCTGTGCCAGCCGCTGGCCGCTCTCAGGACCCGTCAGGGGCAGACTCGGCACATTCTGCAGCTCGCCCTCGCGGGCGTGGGTTTCACTGGCCTTTTCTTGGCTCGCTACGTGCAAGACGTGACGCGAGCGCCGATCGGCGCCAGCTGCATCATCGTGATCGGGTCATGCTCACCAGCCTTCGTCCCTCCTCCTCCGCGCCGCCGCCAGTGCGCAGCACGGCCGACAGCCGCGTCACTGCCGGTGGTGACGACGGCGGGTTCTCCGACGCCCTGGACGGCGCAATGAAGGGTTTTACGCCGGCCAAGGAGAAGCCCTCCGGGAGCGCGGGGGGCGGGCTGGGCGCTACCTCCGAGGAGCCCGCGCCGCAGGAGGCGGCTTCTGGAGGTGACCAGGCAGTGGAGGATCAACCGGTGCTTTTCGCCGGGCTGCAGGAAGTGCCTAGTCAGATCGTGCCCGTCACCGAACCCGCAGGTGGTGAGTCGGCCGGCACGGAGCAGGCCGTGAACCCTCTCGTGGTGCAGGTGGCCGTGCCTGCGCAAGTGACCGCCGCGGCATTCCAGCAGGTGGGGAAGGCTCAGCCGAGCGAGTGGGACATGGCTGGCGCGGAGATGGATGGTCAGGGCGCCGGGCCATGGGAGGCGGAGACCAGGCGGAGTGCGGCAGGACCGGAAGGCGAAGCGCCCGGCGGGGCATCGAAGGCAAGCGGAGAGGCGATCGCCGCCACGGTGACCGAGGCTGTCTCGCAGCTGAGCCCCGAAGCGGCGGATACCCAGCCGTCCGCGCGCCTCGCCGGCGAACCGGCGACGGTGGAGGCCATGCCGCTGCCGGCCGGTGCACTCCCGGCCACGGCTGCGCCGGCCCCACCGCCTGCTGAACTGCGTGGCTACGCCACCGTGTTCGTGCCGCCGCCGCCAGCGCGGCAGATCTCGCCCGCCATCCTCTCCCTCTCGGCGCAGTCAGGCAGCGGGGAGGCGCCCTCGCGCCTCGTGGTCGCCCTCCGACCTGACGATCTAGGCCGGGTGGAGATCATCATGGAGCAGGCGCCCGATGCCCCGGCCGAGGTCCGCCTCTGCGCCGAGCGGCCTGAAACCCTGCGGATGCTCATGCACGACACTGATGCGATCCAGTCGGTGCTGCAGCAGGCGGGCGTCGGCACGGAGAACGGCCGCAACCTGAGCTTTAGCCTTTCCCAAGGAGGGAGCGATGGCCAGGCCTCGTCCGAGCAGGAGCCGCGACACAAACCCCGCCAGCGCCATCCGGAGCAGGGGAGGGATGAAGCCCCCCGACTGTCTCTCGCCGTCCTAGGGGGGCGCAGCCTTCCCCTGGGCCGAATCGACATCGCCCTCTGACTGAGAACGGAGTCCAACAGCGTGACCGCCGCCACCAGCTTCCTCTCCACCAGCACCTCGACGACCCAGCCCTCGCAGGCCACGGGTAGCGCCAGCGCAGCCGCCAAGTTCGCCACGGACATGAAAAGCTTCCTGAAGCTGCTGACTGCCCAGCTGCAGAACCAGGATCCACTGGAGCCCCTCGACGCCAACGAGTTCACCGCGCAGCTCGCCCAATACTCCTCGGTCGAGCAGCAGATCGCGACCAACAAGAACATGGAGTCGCTGCTGAACGTGCAGCGGTCCAACTCGCTGCTCTCGGCCACCTCGCTCGTCGGGCACGAGGTCGAGGTTGCGTCCGACGTCGTCAGCGTGCGGAGCGGGACAGCGCAGACGATGCAGCTTCCGGCACTGGACCAGGCCGGCACCGCCCGGCAAGCCCTCGTCATCGTCACGAATTCCAGCGGCACCGTCCTGCGTCAGGCCACTGTCCCGCTCGGAAGCGAGGCCACCTCCTGGCGCTGGAACGGGAGAGATATCCAGGACAAGCAGGTCGCGGACGGCACCTACAAGGTCGCCGTCACAGGGGTGGACGCTTCCGGCATGTCCACCGGCCCGCTGGACTTCACGCTTCGGGCCACGATCGACAGTGTCAGCCGCAGTGGCGGAGATCCGAAGCTCAACCTCGGCTCCCTCGCCGTCGGGATCGGAGATCTCCGCCGCCTGTAACTCCCGCGCCGGGGCGCAGCCCGCCTTCGGATCACGACTCCGTTAACATTCAGGAAACGCACCTCGGAAAGGTTCTGGGGGGCGCGGGAGAATGCTGCGCACGGAGACACCAGTGAATGTGCCAACGCAACAGCCCAGAATGGGCGGCGATGCTCCGCTCCCAGGGTCAGGTAAGGCCGGAATGACTGGCGGAGTGAGACGCCTGCTCGCGTCCCTCCGCACCTTGGGCCCGGTGCGGCTGGCCGCCCTCGGACTGGTGGGCGCCCTGACGCTCGGTACCCTCTCCTTCCTCGCGCTGCGGACCAGCTCGCCCCCGATGGGCCTGCTCTATGGCGGACTGGAGCAGCGCGACGCCGCGCAGGTCGTGGCGGCGCTGGACCGCGCCCGCGTGACTTACCGGCTCGGCGGCGGCGGCAGCGAGATCCTGGTCCCCGAGGAGCAGGTCCCCCGACTGCGTCTCATGCTGGCGCGGGACGGGTTGCCGGCCGGCGGCAGCGTCGGCTACGAGATCTTCGATCGCCAGAACAGCCTCACCACCACACCTTTCCAGCAGGACGTGAATCGGCTCCGCGCGATGGAAGGTGAGCTGGCCCGCAGCATCCGCGCCCTCGACGGCGTGTCCGCCGCGCGCGTGCACCTCGCGATGCCGCGCCGCGAACCCTTCTCGCGCGAGCGGACCGAGGCGCAGGCCAGCGTGGTGCTGCAGATGCGCGGTGTGCAGCGGCTCGATCGGGAGGGCATCCAGGCGGTCCTTCACCTCGTCGCCTCCGCCGTGCCGGGACTGAAGCCGCAGAACATCGCGGTGGTCGACGGGCGGGGCGAGCTGCTCTCGCGCGGCGCCGCCACCAGCGCCGCCGGCGGGCTGGCCCAGACTCAGGAGGATCTGCGGCGAGCGCAGGAGCTGCGCATAGCCCGCAGCATCGAGGAGATGCTGGAGCGCATCCTGGGACCCGGCAACGTGCGGGCCGAGGCCACGATCGAGATGGACAACGACCGTGTCCAGGTGACGGAGGAGCGCTTCGACCCAGAAAACCAGGTGGCGCGCAGCCAGACGTCGGCGACCCAGAGCAACCGCTCCGGCGAGCCGCAGAACGTCAGTGTCGCCAACCAGCTCCCCGGCGCTCCCGCGGCCGCTCCGAACAGCGGACCGCAGAGCCAGGAATCGCGGCAGGACGAGACGACCAACTATGAGATCGGCCGCACCACCCGGAACACGCTCCGCGAGCAGCCGACCATGCGCCGCCTCTCGGTCGCGGTGCTAGTGGACGGCGTGCGGGAGGGGCCTGAGGCAGCCGGCGGCCCGCCGCGGTACCGCGAGCGGACGCAGGAGGAGCTGGCGCGCATCACCGCACTGGTGCGGGGTGCGGTCGGCTTCAACGAGGGTCGTGGCGACCGACTGGAGGTCGTGTCCCTCCGCTTCGCCGACCCGAGCCTCGCGCAGGAGGGCGACGCCGCAGCAAGCGGCTTCCTGGGCCTGCCGACGCTGACGCCGACCCTAACGGCTCGGCTCCTCGAGAGTGGCCTCTTCGCCCTGGTGGCACTGATCGCACTGCTACTGGTCGCCCGCCCGCTGACAAAGCGCCTCGTCACGAGCGTCGCGCTCCGCGAGGACGGGATGCTGGCCAGCGACACCCCGACCCTCAACCTCTCCGGGCCGCCGGGCGCCATCGCGGCTCCGGCGAACGCGGTCACAGTGATCGACAGCGGGCAGGACAACGTCATGATCGATCTCGCCATGGTGCAGGGGCAGATCCGAGCGGCAAGCCTGCACAGCCTCGCCGAGCTCGTGGAGAAGAACCCCGACGAGACGCTGGCCGTCCTGCGCCGCTGGTTGACGCCCGAGGAAGCAAAGGCATGAGCCTCACGCAAACGAAGCCCCTCTCCGCCCTCACGGGGCCGCAGAGGGCCGCGACGCTGATGCTGGCCATCGGAGAGGAGAGGGCCGGGCGCCTCCTGGCGCGCATGCACGAGGACGAGGTGCGCGACGTCTCCGCGGCCATGGCACAGCTCGGGAGCGTCTCCGCTGAGACCGTCGAGGGGCTCTGCCGGGAGTTCACCGAGCAGGTCGGCAAGGCCGGCTCACTCGTGGGATCCTGGGAGACGACCGAGCGCCTGCTCCTGCGCGGCCTCCCGAGGGACCGGGTCGCCCAGATCATGGAGGAGCTGCGCGGTCCAGCCGGGCGCACCATGTGGGACAAGCTGGGCAACGTGAACGAGGCTGTGCTCGCCAACTACCTCAAGAACGAGTACCCGCAGACCGTCGCAGTGGTGCTGACGAAGATCCGCCCGGACCACGCCGCCCGGGTCCTGGCGCTGCTCCCCAACGGCTTCGCCATGGAAGTCGTGATGCGCATGCTGCGGATGGAGAGCCCGCAGGCCGAGGCGCTGGAAGGCGTTGAGAGAACGCTCAAGGCTGAGTTCATGTCGAACCTCGCCCGCTCCACCCGGCGGGACTCGCACGAGCTGCTGGCCGAGATCATGAACAACCTCGACAGAGGCGCGGAGGGGCGGATCATGGCCGGGCTCGAGGAGCGCGCCGCCGACTCCGCCTCCCGCATCCGCTCACTCATGTTCACCTTCGAAGACCTCAACCGCCTCGACGCGGCCGGCGTGGCCGTGCTGCTGCGAGCGGTCGAGAAGGAGCGGTTGATCGTGGCCCTGAAGGGCAGCTCCGATACCCTGCGGGACCACTTCATGAAGAGCATGTCGGAGCGCGCCAGCAGGATGCTGCGGGACGACATCTCCGCGCTCGGCCCCGTCCGGCTGAAGGACGTCGAGGAGGCACAGATGGCCATGGTGGCGCTGGCCAAGGAGCTCGCGCAACAGGGTGAGATCCGCCTGGTCGAGGGCGAGGTCGAGGAGATGGTGTATTGAGTGCGACTGCCTCCGCTGAGTTGCTGGACCAGGCGTTCCCGCGACACCACGCGCTGCTGCTGCGCCGCGCCCCTCCCGCGGCGCCCGCGCTGCCGACGGCTGCTCCCGCCCCTCCGCCGCGTTCAGGTCTGCCTAGGCACGTCTTCGCCGCGCTCGACCTGGACCCCCGCCCGGCGGTGGCTCCCCC
>DATCMG010000923.1:0-2437 GCA_036563555.1 Roseomonas sp.
TGGTAGCGGCGAACCACTCGCTACGAAGATCTTCCAGGCGCGGGCTAGTCGTCCAGCCGACGGGGGCCGCGAGGCCGTTCCCGCGGATCCAGAAATGCACGGCGGGATCGACGGTCTGCAGGCCCGGTGCGGAGTTCGGGCACAGGTTCCAGCCGCCCTGGTCCGGCGGGTCCTTTTTGGTCCGGCGCTGCAGCACTGTCGCCCAGTCGGTCGCCTGTATCTCCACGGCCATGCCAAGCCTGCGGAGCAGGTCCGCCGTCACCTCCGCGATTGCCGCAAGCGGCGGCAGATCGGCGGGCTGCAGTAGGATGATCTTCTCGCCCCGATACCCCGCTACCTGCATCTCGCGCTTCACCCGATCCAGGTCGCGCGGCCCGGTGAGCGCTTCCATTCCGGCATCGTTCTCGAGCGGCGTACCCGGGCAGAAGATGCCGACGCCGGCGCGCCACAGCGTCCGGTCTGTTCCCATCACCGCCGTCATGAAGTCCTCTTGATTGATTGCTCCCAGAAGGGCTTGCCGCATGGCCGGGTTGTTGAAGGGCGGGTGGAGGTGGTTGACGTACAGGCAGCCTATGGTGCCCGAGAGGTCGGCCGGGCCGACCTCGATCTCGGGGCTGCGGCGGAAGCGGGGCAGCAAGTCCGGGACGGCCACGTCCCACCAGTCCATCTCGCCTGCGAGAAGGGCGGAGGACGCCGCGCCGCCATCCGGGATGATGTGCCATTCGACCCGGTCGAGCTTCGCCACCTTCGGCCCAGCGGTCAGGCTAAGCGTGCCGGACTCACGCGGCTTGTAGCCGGTGAAGCGCTCATAAACGGCCCGGGATCCTGAGACGAACTCGTCCTGGCGGAAGCGGAAGGGGCCGGAGCCAATGATCTCGCTGAGCTTCCCAGGATCAGTCTGGGCCAGGCGTTCCGGCATGACCACGGGCGTGATGACGGTGAGCTTGGACAGTGCGTTCGGCAGCCGGGGAAAAGGCTGCTTCATCCGGAACACTACCGTGCGGTCATCCCCTGCAGACAGCTCGTCCGTCGCCGCGAAGAGTGTCTGGCCATAATTGTCCATCCGCGCCCAGCGCCGGAGCGAGGCGACCACGTCGCGAGCCCGAACTGGCTCGCCATCGTGGAAGCGGAGCCCGTCCCGCAAAACCAGCCGCCAAAGCCGACCGTCATTCTCGACCGAGGCGCCCTCGAGCATCTGCGGCTGCGGGCGGAAGGAGGTATCAAGCCCGTAGAGTGTGTCACACACCATGAGCGCGTGATTGCGCGTGACGATGGCCAGGGAACCCAAAGGATCCAGCACGGCCAGATCGGCATGTGGGATGAACTTGAGCGGCTGAGCCCGTTGGGACAGCGCAAGACGAGGCGCCGAGAGGCCTACGGCGGCGGCAGATGCTTGGAGCAGGACGCGTCGGTTCATGGCTTGTCTCCTCTGAAATCGACGATGCCGGGCCTGGCACCCCTCCCTTTAGTCCTTCATCGGGGCTGCCGGAGCCTGGCTGTAGACATTGCGCGCCGCGGCGGGGGAGACCAGGCCGTTGGTCAGGTCAGCCGCCAGCTTCGCGGGATCGCGCGTGGCGGGATCACCCAGGCCGCCCCCCCCCGGCGTCAGCACGACGAGCCGCTCCTTCGGCGGAATCTCCTGCCGCCCCTTGCCGCGAAGCCGCTGGCCGGAGGCCAGGCCCACATAGCCTGCCGCGCCATTCAGGCCGCCATCCCGCCCACGCGGGGGATGGTCAATCCGGTCAAAGGAGGCAACGAGTTCGAAGGGGGCATCCTCGCTGCTGCTGAGCTCGATGATCTGGCCAAGGCCACCGCGGTTGCGCCCCGCGCCCCCACTGTCAGGGCGCAACTCCTTGCGCCAGAAGATCAGCGGCGCCTGGGTTTCGGCGATCTCCACCGGCGTGCCCTGCACGCCGCTCGGATAGGCGGTCGCCGATAGCCCATCCTGCCGGGGACGCGCGCCGGTTCCGCCATTGGTGCTGAGGATGCCGGAATAGCCGTGGTTCGCGCCATCGCCGCCACGACGCCGCCCACGCACGGAGATGGACCAGAGGCAGGCAGTGCCTTCAGCGGGCACGCGGTCCGGAATGACCTGCCGCAGACACCCGAACGCCACGTCCGGCAGCATCTGGCCGAGCACATGGCGAGCAGTCACTGCAGCCGGCTTCTGCGCGTTCAGGATGCAGTCCGCCGGCGCGGAAACCGTGAGGGGTGCCAGGGATCCGGCATTGTTGGGGATGCTGTGCCCCACCACGCAGCCCAGACCGAAAACGGTATAGGCCGTCGTATAAACCAGCGGCACATTGATGCCGCGCGGCACCGGCGCGGAGGTGCCGGTGTAGTCCACATGGATGCCCTGGTCCGAGACGGTCAGCGCCGCTTCGATGGTCAGAGGGTGGTCATAGCCATCCAAGGTCAGGCTGTTGCGCCAGGTTCC
>DATCMG010000924.1:0-7388 GCA_036563555.1 Roseomonas sp.
CCCGCATCCAACGTGCAGGAGCTGGTGGCCTATTCGAAGGCCAATCCGGGCAAGCTGAACTACGCCTCCTCCGGCACGGGCTCGCTCCAGCATCTCGGCACGGAATTGCTGAAGCTGCGGACGGGCACGGACATGACCCATGTGCCCTATCGCGGCACCGGCCCGGCGACGCAGGACCTCGTCTCCGGCCGCGTGCAGATGATGATGACCACCCCGCCGCCGCTGATGCCCTTCGTGCGGGAAGCCAAGCTGAAGGCGATCGCCATCACCGCCCCCACGCGCCACCCCGCGCTGCCGGATGTGCCGACCCTGGCGGAATCCGGCCTGCCGGACCTTGAGGTGATCGGCTGGTTCGCGGTCTTCGCCCCCGCCGGCACGCCCGAGCCGGTGCTGCGCCGCCTGACCGAAGGCTGCAATGCCGTGGTGGACAGCGCCGATTTCCGCCGCCGGGCGGAGGAGCAGGGCGCGATCATCCGCATCATGCAGCCGGCGGAACTCCAGGCCCGCGTGAACCGCGAGCTGGATGAATGGACCCGCGTCGTGCGCGAGGCGAAGATCCAGCCGGATTGAGGGGAGGGGGCGCCGCCCCCTCTCTCAGGCTGCCAGGGCGGAACGCCCTGGGATCGCCCCGCCGCGCACCGCACCCGGCGCCGTGCTGCCCCATTGCACCGCATGCCCCACCGGCAGCGCCCGGCTGTTCGGGGCGGAGAGCCAAATACGCATCAGCACGCGCGAGGTGCCGGAGGCTGCGTCATCCGAATAGGCCGTGCGGCCGTGATAGGTGACGTGCTGGTTCATCAACTGGATCTGCCCGGCCTCGAAGGGCAGTTGCAGACACAACTCGTCGGCGATCGCAGCGAGCGCGTCCATCGCCTCCACCTGCTCCGGCCGCAGCGGCGGCACGCCGGGTTCGGCATGCACCATTTCGACATAGGTGCGGGAATACTGGCTGGTGAAGGCACCCGCCGGCCCGCGCGAGAAGACTGGCATGGTGAAGACGCGGTCCGCATGGCCCTCGCCCTCCTCATCGGCCGGGCGCATGCGATGGAAGTCCTCGTACAGGACCTTGAGCAGGTCAGGCCGGCGCACCGCCATCGCATCATGGATCGCAACGGTGGAGACGATGCGGCTTTCCCCGCCCGCGATGCCGTTGGAGGCGCAGAGCAGTGCCAGCACGTCGCATTTGTCGGTGTGGAAGCGCAGCGGGCCGGTGGAGCGGGAGCGCGCACGGGCCGAAGGCACGGCCCCCGTGGCATCGGGCCCGGTCACGGCGGCGCCGGTGCCGGTCTCGTCCCGCACCTCGGCCAGGATCTCGCCCTTCGTGTTTTGCGGCAGCGGCGTGCCGAGATGGGCGCAGAGGCCCCAGAACACAGTCTTCAGGTCATCCGGGGCATAGCGTTCCGCCGGCAGGCCGGAGATGCGAACCAGGCCGCGCCCCTCCTCCAACTCCTTCGACACGGCATCGAGCAGCGGGCGAAGGCCTGGCAGCGGGAAATCCGCCGCCCGGATCTTCGGCAGGGGCAGGCCGCGCGCGCGGATGCCGGCCAGCGCGGCGTCGATCTCGGAGGCAGCCGCGCCATCCAGGCGGAAGACCCAGCTAGGATCGCGGGCCAACTCGGCGCCTGTCCAGGCGGCACGGCCGCCGATGGGCTTGAGATGATCGGTCTGCATGGAACGGACGGTCGCCCGCCCGCCCGGGGCCGGTCAATACGCTTCTGGCACAGGAGCTCCTCCTGGAAGATGAGGGCGTGGACATGCGCCACATTCGGCTCGGCCAGCATTGCCCTGTCGTAACGCTTGGCGCTGAGCACGGCGACCTTCATGGGGCGGTGCCCTCCCGGTGAAGGGGAAGGCCTTTCACGCCCCTTTCACCCCATGCGATCACATGGCGCGCCCGTGCGTTCCCCCACCTGTCCGGCGAGTGACAAAGGAGGAACGCGGTTGCCTGTGCTGACGAGGGAAGACCTGCGCCGCCAATCCTGGTTCGCCTGGGCCTGCCTCGCCGCTCTCCTCGCCATGGCCGCCTGGTTCTGGAACCTCGACAAACGCAACGCCTCCATGGGCACGGTGGCGGCCCTGGTCGGCTGCCTCGGCCTCGTCCTGCCGCCGCGCGAGCGCATGGACGTGCTGCCCTGTCGGCTTCGGGAACTGCCTCGGGATCTGGACGCCGCCCCGATCCTTGCCACCCTCGTATCGAGCCCGGGCTACGGGCTGAACTGGTTCTACGGCCAGAACCCCTATGACGAAGCCGTCCACCTCATCAGCGGTGCGCTGGCGGGCGCGGTGTTCGTCGGGCTGCTGCTTGCGGATGGGCGCCGCCGGACGACCGCGCGCCTCGTCCTGGCAAGCGCTGCCTTCGGTTTCTTCCTGGGCACGGTGTGGGAGGTCTTCGAGTGGATGACCGACCTGATCGGGGACTGGACCGACACCTGGACCGACATCGCGCTCACCACCCTGGGGGCGACCCTGGCCGCCATCTTCGCGGGCTGGCGCGGCACGGCCGGGCGGTGATGCCAGCGCGGGCCATGCTGGTCGCCACCTATAACGTCCATCGTGGCCGCGGCCCGGCCGGGTCCTTCCGGCCCGAGCGGATCGCGCGCGTGATCGCCGAGATCGGCCCCGACCTGATCGCGCTGCAGGAGGCGCAGCATTACCTCCGACCGGGGAAGCCCATGTTCGACGCGGATTGGCTGGAGCGGGAGGCCGGGCTGCGGCTGCTCCCCGTGACGGATCGCGCGGGCGAGCAGGGCTGGCGCAGCAACCTCGTGCTGCTTCGCCGGCATGCTGCGATCCTGCGCCCGCCCGTCGCCCTGCGGATCGGCGGGATGGAGCCGCGCGGCGCGATCCTGGCGGAGCTGGACCTGGGCTGGGGGCCGTTCCGCCTCCTGGCGACCCATTTCAGCCTCGGCGCCTCACGGCGGCGGCGCCAGGCCGAGGCACTGCTCGCGGCCATGGCGACCGGGCAGGGCGCAAGCCTGCCAACACTCCTGATGGGCGATTTCAACGAATGGCGCCCCGGCGCCTCGGCATTGGGGCTGCTGGAGCCGTTCTTCGGCATCCCGCCGGCGGCACCGACCTTCCCGGCCTTCCGCCCCTTCCTGTCGCTCGACCGGATCATGAGCCATCCAACCGGCCTCGTGCCGGCGGTCGAGGTGCATGACACCCCGCTCGCCCGCCGCGCATCCGACCACCTGCCGCTCAAGGCGCCCATCGACACGACTCTGCTGGTGCGGCGCTGAACCGGCCGGATCGCCGGATCGCCGGATCAGCCAATCCTGCGGTCGGAGGCTGGCGGCAGGAAGCGTTCGGTGAACATGTCGGTGGCCTTGGGCGGGTTGGCCACGCCATAGGCCTCGGCGTTCACGCGAATCAGAGTCTCGGCGCGGGCCATGTCGATCGCGCCGGTGCCGTTCGCCTTCACCGCGGGTGTGAGGATGGAGCGGTCGCGCGCCATGGCCCAGCGGCGCTTCTCCAGCGCCTCGTCGAAGAGCGGCTCGCGCTTCTTCAGCGCGGCCATGCCGGCATCGGGTTCGGCGATCAGCAGCTTCAGGCCCTCGGCCGAGGCCTTCGCGAAGCCGGCCGCCTGCTGCGGGTTCCTCTCCAGCCAGTCGACACGCGCGACAGTGGCGCTGCCATAGATGTCGAGGCCGTTCTCGGCATAGGGCCAGGCCACGATGTCCTCTTCCTTCATGCCAAGGCCGATCAGGTTGAAGAAAGTGGTGAACAGGAAGCCCGTGACGGCATCGGCCTGTCCCTGGGCCAGCACCGTGTCGCGAAGATTGGCCGCCATGCTCGTCCAGCGGATGCCGGAGGCGTCGATCCCGGCCACGCGGCCGAAGGCGGGGAAGAGCATCCGGCTGGCCTCGCCCTCTGGGGCGCCGAGGCGCTTGTCCGGGTTCTCGGCGTTGAACTTCACCATGGTGGAGACATCGGTGTCGCCGAGGTCATAGGTGCCGGAGGCAACCTTCACGGCGGTATCGCCGGAGCCGAAGCCACGATCCATGCGCACGGCCATGCCCTCGCGCCGGAAGATGCCGCGATCCTCGGCCAGGGCGAACATGCCGTGGTTCCCCTGGAGCGCCCAGTCCAGGCAGAAGCGGACCGGCACCTGCGCGCCGGCGTTGCGGATCATGGGCATGGCCAGGCCGGCGGCCAGCAGGGTGCGGCGGGGAAGGACATGTTCGGCGTCTCCGGTGACACGCTTGGCACCGGAACTTCCCGGCGCAGATGGCGCCGCAATGCAGGAAGCATGCAGGAAGGATGCCGTTAACCCGGGATTGCCGCCGCCTCGTCCATATCCACCCCGACCGTGACGGAGTGCCTGCCGCCGCCGAGGATTACGCCGAGCAGCGGCGAGACATCGCCGAAATCGCGGCCCCAGCCGAGCACCACATGTTCGTCCCGGACAAGGAGGCTGTTGGTCGGGTCCATCTCCACCCAGCCCGCTTCCGGCCCGAGCCAGGCGGCGACCCAGGCATGGGACTGGTCGACGCCCACGCGCCGCACCCCGCCCGGCGGCGGGCGCGTGCGGATGTAGCCCGAGACATAGCGTGCCGGGATGCCAAGCATCCGCAGCCCTGTGATCATCAAATGTGCAAAGTCCTGGCACACCCCCGCCCGCCGGCGCAGCACCTCCTCCACCGGGGTGGAGACAGTGGTGACACCGGCCCGAAAGGCCATGTGGCTCCGGAAATGCGCGATCATTTCCACCACGGCCTCACCCGCCGTGCGGCCGGGCGGGAAATGCGGGGCGAGGAAGATCCGCGCAGCCTCGACGGGCGGCAGGGAAGGGCTGGGAAAGAGGAATTCCGCCACCGCCGGATCGCGCAGCGCAAGGCCGCGGATCGCCTCCCAGGCAGGTGTCCGGTCGGGCAAGGGCTCCGGCGGGGTCACATCCACCGTGGAGTCGGCGGTAACGCTGAAGCGTGTATGCGGACGATCGAGATAGAGCCAGGCGGTCGGATTGCCGAAATGATCCAGCCCCTCCTCACGCCGCGTCGGCGGCGGGTCATTGGCCAGCCTCGCGTGAAGCACGTGCTGTCTCGCCATCGGCCGGGGCGAGAGGTGGAGCAGATGCGTCGCCATCTCGACGGGAGACTCATAGGTGTAGGCGGTGACGTGCCGGACACGGTAGATCACGCCGCGCCCCTCTCCGCCGTGTCCACCCCCAGCAGGCGGGGGGCGGCGACGAGGGTGAAGTAGCGCCGGCCGATCGCATCGGACAGGGCGCCGACCGCCTCCTCCAGCGCCAGCAGCCGCGCGGAAAGGCCGGTTGCTGCGGTCGCGCCATCGGTCGCGGCGGCAACCTCGGCGGCCATAGCCTCGCCCTCCAGCCGCATGCGGCGGGCCCAGGCGGAAAGCGTCGGATCGCCGCCGCCCTCCACCCCGGCCAGCAACCCCTCGGCGGCGGAAAGCTGGAATACGAGGCCGCGCGGGTTCGCGGGATCGGCCATCACCAGATCCAGCGCCGGGGCGGGTTGCAGCACATGCAGGTAGCGCGTGCGGTAGGTGATGACGGAATCGCACAGCTCCAGAGCCAGGGCGAGGGCACTTTCCAACCGGGCCACCGGCTCCTGGAGGAGATGGCCGAGCAGGGCGGCCACGCTTGCGCCGCGTTCCAGCCGCCGCCCGAGATCGAGGAATGTATGGGCGCCGCCACGCACCATGTTCTCCGCCGCTACCCCCGCGACGCCCGAGGCGTAGCGCACCAGCCCACCCAGCGCCTCTCCGAGAGCGGCAGGACCGTCGGCGGCCAGCAGCGCCGCGCGGGTGTCCCGCAGCGGCAGGGTGAAGGCCGCATGCATGTCGCCGGTCAGCCGGTCCCGCGTGCCCTCGACCAGCCGTGCCACTTCGCTGGTCAGGCGGTGCAGGCGCCCGCCCTCCTGGCCGGCGCGCAACAGGGCGCGGCGCAGCGCGCCATCATCGCCGGAGGTCGGCACCTCCTCCTTGGCGATCAGCCTGGTATCGAGAAGGCAGCGCGACAGCGCCGCGACCTCGGCCACGTCATGCGGCAGCATGGGCGCGCGGTTCAGGCGGGTCAGCGTGGCGCGCATCAGGCGCGCGGAATCGTCCAGCCGCTCCACATAGCGGCCGAGCCAGAAGAGGTTGTCGGCAACGCGGGAGGGCAGGTCGCCCGCGGCGCGGCGGATGGCCAGGGCGGGGATGTGCAGCGTGCCGGGCCCGCGGATCTCTGCCCGCTCCTCGGAAACCACCCAGACATCCTTGTAGAGCTCGGCCCGCTGCCCCGTATCGTTGGCGACGCGCGCCAGCCCGCCGGGCAGGCAGCGCCAGCCCGCGCCGTCATGCAGCAGGAACAGGCGAAGCCAGACCGGCCGCGGTTCCAGCCCCTCGCCGATCAGGGTGGGGGAGAGGGAGGGCACCGGACGCGCCAGGGCGGCCCAGCCACGCGGATCTCCCTCGGGCGCGCCGGGCTCGGCGCCGGCGCGGGCCGCCGGCCGCGTGACGAAGCCCTGCGGCGCGGCATCGTAGCGGTCCCGAGCGGCCGCATCGCCGAGCCAGAGCGTCTCCAGCGAAGGAATGGACAGCGCCTCGCCCAGCAGGGATCTGGCGAGTGCCGGGAGGAAGGCGGGCAGGGCAGGTGCCTCCACCAGCCCCGCGCCAGGGTGGTTGTGCAGCACCACCGAGCCGGCCCGCATGGCATCCAGCAGGCCCGAAACACCGTTGGCCGGGCGCCCGCCCAGCTCCAGCGGATCCAGTGAGGCACCTGGTATGCGTGAAAGAAGCACCCGCACCGGCTGCAGCCCGCGCAGCGTCTTCAGGAAAAGCGCCCCGCCCCGCGCAGAGAGGTCCCCCACCTCAGCGAGGGCGCAGGACAGCTCGCGGGCCAGGGTGACATGCTCCGCCCAGGCGGGATGGCCGACGCCGGGCGTCAGCAGGGCGACCGTCGCGGCGCCCGCAAGCTCCGCGCCGGCGGCACGCTGCAGCACGTTGCGCCAGGCATCCATGAAGGGGCGCAGCGGGCGCATCTGCACGGCGCGTGTGCATTCCGGTAGGGTTCGCGCCATGTGGGTGCGGTTGGCGAAGGCCTGGGCCAGCCCCTCCATGGCCACGACGCTGTCGCCCGCCACATACCAGCGCCCATCCGGGCCGCGCAGAAGATCCGCGGCGTAACCATGCAGGAACCGGCTGGCCGGGAGGTTGCGGCAGGGGCGCAGGAAGGCCGGGTTGGTGAAGACCAGCTCGGGCGGGATCAGCCCGTCCGCAAGCACGCGCTGCGGGCCATACAAATCCACCAGCACCGCTTCCAACAGCCGTGCGCGCTGGGCCAGCCCCTGGGCCAGGGCGTTGAACTCCGCACCCTCCAACACGAGCGGCACGGGATCGAGCCGCCGCGCCGCCGTGCCGCGCACGGCGGAGGGAAGGAGACC
>DATCMG010000927.1:0-3572 GCA_036563555.1 Roseomonas sp.
GACGGCGCGCAAGATCGCGCTGATCGACGCACTCTCCGCCACTGGGCTGAAACGCATCCAGGTGGCCTCCTTCGTCAACCCGAAGATGGTTCCGGGCTGGGCCGATGCGGAGGAGGTGGTCGCATGCTTTGCACCGCGTGAGGGCGTCGATTACAACGCGCTCTGGTTCAATCCTGCGGGCCTGCAACGCGCGCTGGCCTTCCGCGACCGGCTGGGCATTGCGGGCTCGATCACCGTCACTGGTTCCGAGGCCTTTGCCCGGAAGAACCTCAACCGTGATCATGCCGGGCAGCTCGAGGCCATGCGCAAGCATGTCGCGGCCCATCGCGCGGCCGGCGTGCCTGTCACCCGCGTCAGCCTGCAGGCAGCTTTCGGCTGCAACTTCTCCGGCGACGTGCCCGCCTCTCAGGCTGTGGCCGCGCTGGAGGATGCGATGGCGCTTGCCAAGGAACTGGGCCTGACGGTCGAGAAGATCTCGCTCGCCGACTCCATGGGCTGGGCCACGCCGCCACGTGTGGAGCGCTTGGTCGGGGAAGTTCTCGCCCGCTACCCGGAACCGCGCCTCAGCCTGCATCTGCATGACACGCGCGGTATGGCCGTGGCCTGCGCCCATGCTGGCCTCCGCATGGGCGTCAGCGCTTTCGATGCCGCGGTCGGCGGCCTCGGCGGCTGCCCCTTCGCGGCCCATCCCGGCGCGGCGGGAAACATCGCCACCGAGGAGCTGGTCTTCCTTTGCGAGGAGATGGGCATCAGCACCGGCGTGGATCTTGATGCGCTGCTGGAGGCGGCGGCGCTCGCCCAGGACATCGTCGGCCATCCGCTGCCTAGCGCCATGATCCGCGGTGGCGGTCTCTCCTCATACCGGATGCGCGCGAAGGCAGCATGAGCATGAACCCCGCAACCCTGCCGCTCGCCGGCATTCGTGTCGTCGAGTTCTCTCACATGGTCATGGGGCCAACTTGCGGCCTCGTCCTGGCTGATCTCGGCGCCGAGGTCATCAAAATCGAACCACCGGGGGAGGGGGACCGCACGCGTCTCCTGACCAACTCCGGCACTGGCTTCTTCGCCGCCTTTTCGCGCAACAAGAAGAGCGTCCAGGTCGATACGGCCGATCCCACCGAACTCGACGCGCTGATCCGCCTGATCGACACGGCCGACGTCGTCATTGAGAACTTCCGCCCCGGTGGGCTCGAGGCGAAAGGTCTCGGCTACGAGGCGCTCTCGGCGCGCAATCCACGCCTGATCTACTGCTCGCTGAAGGGCTTTCTCTCCGGCCCTTACGAGAAGCGCACGGCACTGGACGAGGTCGTGCAAATGATGACCGGCCTCGCCTACATGACCGGACCGCCGGGCCGGCCGCTCCGCGCCGGTGCACCGGTGAACGACATGATGGGCGGCATGTTCGGCGCCATCGCGGTACTCGGCGCCCTCCGTCAAAGGGAGCTGACCGGCAAGGGGCAGCATGTGCAGTCCGGCCTGTTCGAGAATTCGGCCTTCCTCGTCTCTACGCACATGCTGCAGCAGTCCATCTCGGGTAAGGAGCCGACGCCCATGCCGGCTGGCAAGCGGGCCTGGGGCGTCTATGACGTGTTCGAGTCCTCGGATGGCGTTCAGATCTTCATCGGCGTCGTCACGGACCGGCAGTGGCAGATCTTCACGGACAGGCTGCAGGAGCCGGAGCTGCTGGAGCCGGCTTGGGCCACGAACACTCTGCGGGCTCAGAGCCGCGAGACGTTGATCCCACTGGTCGCGCGCCTGGTGAAGAAGCACAGCATTGCCGAGCTGGAAGCGCTGTGTGAGCGGGCCGGGCTGCCCTTCGCGCGCATCACGAAGCCCTGGGACCTGTTTGACGACCCACACCTGAACCATGCCGGCGGTATGCTGCCCCTGACACTTCCGGATGGCCGGGATACGGCGGTGCCAGCGCTGCCGATCCAGTTCGGTGCGGAACGCTTCGGCCTTCGCAGCGGCCTTCCGGCACCGGGAGAGCACACGGCGGAGATCCTGAACCCATTCCGCGCCGGTCTGCCCGACGCGGCTGAATAGGCTCAGCAAGGCCGGACCAACCGGCCCGCCGGCCACATGGACAATTTGGAGGACGTTATGGAAAGCATCATCGGCAGGCGGAGTCTGCTCGGGGCAGGGCTGGCGGCAGTCGCTCTGCCTCGGCCTGGCGCGGCTCAGGGCGCGGTGGACTGGCCGGCCCGGCCTATCCGGCTGATCGTGCCCTATCCGCCGGCCGGCGGCACGGATGTCATTTCGCGGGAAGTGGGGCACCGCATCGCGGGCGCCACGGGCTGGACGATCGTCATCGAGAACAGGCCGGGCGCGGGCGGCAACATCGGGCTCGACATTGTCGCCAAGTCGGATTCCGACGGCCACACGATCGGCATGGGACAGGCGTCCAACCTCGCCATCAACCCCTCCCTCTATCAACGGATGCCCTTCGATCCGCTGACGGATCTGGCGCCGGTCTCCACCATCGCACAGCAGCCCAATGTCCTCGTGGTGCGCAAGGATGCGCCCTGGGCGGACCTGGCCGCGTTGGTGGAGGATGCCAAGCGCCGGCCGGGAGCGCTGACCGTCGGCCATTCCGGCGCCGGTACCACGGGGCATCTCTCCGGCGAGATGTTCGCGCTGCGCGCCGGCATCAATTTGGTCGTGGTACCCTATGTCGGCGCGGCGCCGGTCCTGACGGACATGCTGGGCGGCCGGATCGACATGTTTTTCGCCAATCCACTGGCTGCTCGGGGCACGCTGGAATCTGGTGCGGTTCGGCCTCTGGCGGTGACCTCGCCGTCAAGGATGCGAGCCATGCCGAATGTGCCGACCGTCGCCGAGTTGGGCTATCCCGGCTACGAAGCCGTCAACTGGACGGGGCTGGTGGTGCCTGCACGCACGCCCATGCCCGTGATCATGCGCATCAACCAGGTGGTTCGCGGCGTGCTGGAGCACCCGGCAGTCGTGGCGCGGCTTGCTGCCGAGGGAAGCGAGCCGATGGGATCCTCGCCGGAGGAGTTCCAAGCCTTCATGCGTACAGAGCACAAGAAATGGGGCGATGTGGTCCGGGAATCGAAGATCCAGCTTGGCTGAGAGTTCGATTCCCGCCACGGCGCTGTCACGGGACCGGCTGCGCCGTGGCCTCGCCAAGCTGCACGCTGCAGGGCACAGGGCGGGCGTTGACTCTATGACTTCGCCGTGCCCTGGGCTGCGACAGCAACAGCACTTCGGACATCAGACCTCCGCCGATCCCGCAGTGCCACGCCCACCGTCAGCACCATGAAGACGGCCGCAGCGCCGAATACCCAGCGTGGCGCTCCGTTATCCAGGATCCAGCCATAGAGTAGGGGGCCGAGGGCACCTCCAATGTTGAAGCCGGTGGACACGATGCCGAAAGCTCGTCCCGAGGCACCCGGCGGTGCGGCGGCCTGCACCATCATGTCGCGCGACGGTGCGATGAGGCCGGACAGGAAGCCGGCGGTGCCCATGGCGAGCACCAAGGGCACGGGCGCGAGATCGACCACGGCGATCATCAATGCCAGCAGGGCGGTAAGCGCGAAGGCGAGAGCTGC
>DATCMG010000928.1:0-3920 GCA_036563555.1 Roseomonas sp.
GGCGCCCTCTCCCAGGTCGGGATAGCGCACCTCCCACCAGTATTGCCGCCCGATGATCTCGACGCGCAGCGGCGCCTCGGACAGTGGCTGCGTTAGCGCGCGCGAAACCCCGAGGGAATAAGCGAGCAGCGCCGTCAGCACCGTGACGGGAAAAACGATTCCCAGGCCGATGAGGAAGTGGCGCGATCCCATGGCCCGCCGCAGCCGCGCCGGCGCCAGTAAGGCAAGCGCCAGGAAGCCCATGGTGATCAGGAATATCACGCATCCGCCCCAGAACAGCACATGGGTCAGGTTGGCAATGCGCTCCGCCTGGATGCCCCAGGGATCGAGCGGCGCCTGCGCCCCCGCGCAGCCCGCAAGCGCCAGGGCCGGAAGGAGGCGCCTCACGCCGCGCCGTGATCCGGCGCGGCACGCAGCGTGCGCGAGAGTGCCAGCAGCGCAAGTGCCGCGAAGGCCACGCCACCCGGCACCCACATCAGCAGCCCGCCGAGCTGCTGGTCCTCCAGCGGCGTGAGGCCCCAGGGCAGCGTCGTCAAGGCGTGCGGCGCGAAGAGCGGGCGTGGCGCGAAGGTGAGGAAGGCGCCGAGCGCCCCCATCTGGGCGGCGGTCGCCAGGCCGGAGAGCAGCGCCACATCCACCCGTGTCGCCCGTGTCATCCCGTGCCACAGCCAGGCCGCGGTGCCGAGCAACGAGGCATGCATTGCCCACCAGGCCGGGTCGGAGCGGAAGGTCCAGGCATAGGGCGCCGGCATGTGCCAGAACCACAGAACGGCGGCGAAGGCCGCGGCCGACAGGGCCAGTTCCCCTGGTGCGGCCGCCCGCGCGCGCAGGCCCGCGGCAAGAAGTGGCGCCGCGACCAGCATGACCGCCAGGTGCTGCCCGACCCGCGCCGAGAAAAGCGCGACCGCCAGTCCGCAGATGGGCGAGAGCAACGCCAGGGCGAGCACCGCCCAGCCTGTCAGGAAGAGGCGCCAGTCAGGCGCACTCCGACAACCCAGCACCAGCCCGGCCAGCAATACGCCGACCAGCAGTGGATCGAGATTCCAGGCGAGGTCCCCCGGAAGCGGCGGCAGGCCGCAGAAGGGCACGGCGTCGGTCCGGGTCATGCGCGCTCCCCTCCTGCTCGTGAATCATGGACAATCATACAGGTCTGGCGCCCCCGCGCCTTGCCAGGCGGAAGGCCAGCAGCAGCAGAAGGGCCACGGACCCGATCACAATCGCGTCCGCGAGAAGGCTCGGCATTCCGCGTGCCGCACCGGGGGCCAGGACCGCGTCGGGCCGCACCGTCCACAGCAGCAGCGACGCGTGCTGCACCACCAGAAGCACGCAGACCGTCCGCATCCGTCCGGCCCTCCATTGCGGCATGGCCGAAAGGGCGATGGCCCCGAGCAGGGAAGGCACGGCCAGGCCGGCCACCAACCAGAACCAGCCTCCCTCCTGCCGGCGCAGATACCATGCGGCCTCGGGCGGCAGGTCGGCGGCCCAGACGGTGATGAACTGCACAAACAGCAGCCACAGGGCGAAGATGCCCAGCGTCAGCAGGGCGCGCTCCAAGCCGGTGCGCGCCTCCGGCTCCCCCGGGCGGCCATGGACCAGCACCACGAGGGCGAGGAAGGATGCCGCACCGCCAACCAGCAGAGCGATGCCGTTCAGGCTTCCCACCCAGCCGGGATCGCGGGACAGCGCCCAATCCTCGAAGCCGATCGCGGCGGAGAGCACGAGAAGCAGCAGCGACGCCCCGGCCCGCTTCCGGGAGGCACCCGGCTGGGCCAGGAGACGGCCCAGCACCGCCCAAAGAACAAGGATCGCGCCCCCCGAGATCAGCACGGCCAGCGACCGCTTCCCCGACCAGGGATAGAGCTCGCCGGCCAGCGCCAGGATGGGCAGGGCAAGGAGGATCAGCACCGGCATCGCACGCCCCACGGCCGAAAAGGACGGCCGCAGCGGCTCCACCCAGCTTTCCCGCATGAGGATGCCGGAAGCCAGCACGGCCAGTGCCCCCGCCCCCAGCGTGGCGGCCAGCAGGAAGGCGAGCAGCCAGGCCTCCGCGAAGCCGGTCACGGCCCGTCGCGCATCAGCGCCTCCACATGCCGCGCGACGGCCCAGCGCTGGCGTGGATCAAGCCGGTCCGACAGCGGATGGGCGCCCAGGCGGTTCTCGGCTATCGCGGCCATGCTGAGGGCGGGATCGGCCGGAAGCGGCGCGATGGGCGGATGCCCGCGGGAGACCACCACCCCATCACCCTGGCCGCGCGGGCCGTGGCAGGGGGTGCAGAAGATGACGTAGCGTTCCGCGCCTTCAGCCAGCAGGGTGGCGTCCACGCGCGGTCCCGGCGCTGCCAGGGCTCGCGCCCGTGCGGCGGCGCCCTGCGGCACCGCGCCCTCCGGCGGCGGGACGAGGGGCGGTGGCTTCGGGCTTTCCGGCCAGCCGTCGCAGCCGGCCAGGAGAAGCAGGAGGAGAAGCGGCCTCACGCGCTCCGCACCTCCGAGACGCGCAGCGGGGTCAGGCCGCGCAGGAAGCGCGCCGTGCCATCCGGGTCGTAGAGCGGGTCCTCAGCGGCGAGGAAGAGGAAGAACCGGTCCTCGCTCGCCCGGTGGAAGCCGCGGGCGAAGAAGGCGGGATGGTTGAGGCGCGGCAGGCCGTTCAGCGCCAGCATCCCGATCAGCGCCGCCGCACAGGCCCAGAGGATGGCGACGAGATAGGTGGTGGGCATGAAAACCGGCCAGGCATTCGGCGGTCGCCCGCCGACATTCACGGGGTAGAGGTGCACGGAAACATACCAGGCCGCGCCCGCCGAGATCGCCGCCCCGATCGCGGCGGCGCCGAGTGCGATGTAGCCGACCGGCGCGGCGCTGACGCCCAGGGCCTCAGCGGCCTCGGGCACGGGAAAGGGGGAATAGGCCTCCAGCCGGGTCCAGCCGGCGGCACGCGCGGCGCGAACGGCCTCCGTCATGGCGTCGGCCTCGTCGAATTCGGCCATCAGGCCGAAGGGAGGCGGCTGGCTCAACGTTCCTCCTCCTCCGCCTCTGCCTCGCTTTCCTCATGCCGCGTCTCGAACATGGAGACGGCGGGGACGAGACGGCCAAAGAGCAGGAGCACCAGTGCGAAGAGCGCGACCGTGCCGCCCAACAGCCCCCATTCCGCAGGGGTCGGCGAGTAGCCACGGTTCATGGTGGGCAAGTGGTCGCGCAACAGGCCGTCCACCACCAGCGACCAGCGATCCAGCCACACGCCCGCCGCCGCCAGGACGCCCACCGGCACGACAACCAGGGCGCGTTGCCGCACCCCCTCGTTCCACAGGATCTGCGGCAGGACGGCGCAGAGCAGGACGCCCCCCCAATAGGCCGGTGCCCCCTCCCCGAACACGCGCGCGGCCAGCGCGGCGCGGGTGGTCGGATCCTCCTCCAGGAAGCCGACCAGCAACTCATGCGCATAGGCCAGCCCGGCCGTCAGCCCCGCGCAGGCGACCAGGCGGGCCAGGAGGTCCATGTCGGCGTCGTCCACGAAGCGCTCCAGCGACAGCGCCACGCGAAGCACCGCCGCAAGGGCCAGCACCACGCCCAACCCCGAAGGCAGGCCCGTGACCACCACATGCAGCGGCAGCCTGGCCTGGTGCCAGGCGGGCACGACGGTGGTGGCGAATTCCAGTGCCACCACCGTCTGCGCCCAGAGCAGCAGCGGCAGCACCAGAGCCGCGACGAGGCGGTAGGCCGCCTGGTGCCGGTGCCAATGCGTGACCGACCCGCGCCAGCCGAGCGCCAGCAGGCCATAGGCCCGCGCCGCACCGATCCGCCCCTGCGATGCAGCGCGGTCCCGCATGGTTGCGAGATCCGGGATCAGCCCGATGAACCAGAAGAGGGAGGTGACGATGACATGCGACATGATCCCCCAGAAGTCCCAGACCAGCGCGCTGCCGAATT
>DATCMG010000932.1:0-2051 GCA_036563555.1 Roseomonas sp.
CGAAGGGCTTCACGATGAAATCGTCGGCGCCGAGGCCGAAGCCCTTCACCTTCGCGCCGGGGCGGGAGAGGCCCGAGAGGATGAGGACCGGCGTAGCCTGGCGCGCGGCGCGGAGGCGGCGGACCACCTCATAGCCCTCCATGTCCGGGAGCATCAGGTCGAGCACCACGATGTCGTAGTCGTAGAGGCGGGCCAGCTCCAGGGCCTCCTCCCCGGTGTCGGCGGCGTCCACGATCATGCCCTGGGTCTTGAGCATGAGGGTGACCCCGCGGGCGGTGGTCAGATCGTCTTCGACCAGAAGGACGCGCATTGCCTGTTCTCCACTCGTTCTTCGAGCATTAGGACAACTTTTACGCGAGTGGTGAAGGGGTATTTTCACCTTTTCGCTGTATTAAGATGTGAGACTGAGGATCAAAAAATGATTAACGCCTCCGCAGGATTCCAGGAACGAATAGGCTCGGGTCATAACTTTGTGTTAAAAAACAATAATGTAATTGGCTATGGGCAGGTCCGCGCGGTGCAGGGTCTCACCCTGGAGATAGCAGGTTTGCACCCCCTTCCGCCTATCGGTGGTTGTATAGAGATCCTTGGCTTGTCTCGCGAAAAAATACACGCTCAAGTTGTGTCGATACGGGGCGGTATCGCGACGGCCGTGGGGCGGCGAGGGTTGGACGGGCTCTCTGTCGGGGCACGTGTGGAGGATGCGGGGCCGGTTACTCTGAGCCCTTGCGACGCCTGGCTGGGGCGGGTGCTGGACCCCATGGGGCGCCCCATGGATGGTCGCGGACCAGTGCCGCGTGGTCCGCTCGCACGCCCCCTGCGCGCGGCCCCGCCGGAGGCCGGGACTCGGGCCCGGCTCGGGCCCCGCATCGATCTGGGTGTACGGGCGATGGACGCCTTCGCCACCTGCCGCCGGGGACAGCGACTCGGACTTTTCGCCGCCTCGGGGGTCGGTAAGTCGAGTCTCATGTCGATGTTGGCGCGCCATGCGGATTGCGATGTGGCCGTGATCGGGTTGGTCGGGGAGCGCGGGCGGGAGCTGCGCGAATTCATCGAGGACGACCTTGGGCCCGAAGGGCTGGCGCGGAGCGTGGTGGTCTGCGCGACCTCCGATTCCGCTCCGCTGATGCGGCGGGACGCGGCGCTGGCGGCCATGACGGTGGCGGAGCATTTCCGCGACCAGGGCAAGCGCGTGCTGCTGATGATGGACAGCGTGACGCGCTTCGCCATGGCGCTGCGCGAGATCGGCCTCTCCGCCGGGGAGCCGCCGGCGACGCGTGGCTTCCCGCCAAGCGTCTTCGCCGAGCTGCCGCGCCTGCTGGAGCGCGCCGGGCCGGGTCCGGAGGGCTGTGCCGGCTCCATCACCGGCCTTTTCACGGTGCTGGTGGAGGGCGACGATCATGACGAGCCGGTGGCGGATGCGGTGCGCGGCATCCTGGACGGCCATGTCGTGCTGGACCGGCGGATCGGCGAGGGAGGGCGCTACCCCGCCGTCGATGTGCTGCGCAGCCTTTCCCGCACCGTGCCGGGCTGCCTGGAGCCGCCGGAGCGGGCGATCCTCGCGCGCGCGCGCCGCATCCTGGCCCTGCACCGGGACATGGCGGACATGGTGCGGCTGGGCGCCTATCGCGCCGGAAGCGACCCGGCGGTGGACGAGGCGGTGCGGCTCGCGCCCCTGATCGAGGATGTGCTGCGCCAGGGCAAGGATGAGGCGGGGAGCGTCGCGGGCTCCTTTGCCGCGCTGGCCGCGGCCATGGTGGCGCCCGCATGAGGCGCGATCCCCTGGCCGTGCTCGCGCGCCTGCGCAGCGCGGAGGTGATGCAGGCGCGGCGCCATCTGGCGGAAGAGGCGGTGGAGCGGGAAGCGGCCACGGCGCAGGAGAGGGCCGCCACGGATGCGCTACTCGCGGAGGCGCTGCGGGGCGGGCCTGCCCATGCCGCCTGGCTGCCCCGTGGCCTTGCGATTCGGGAGGCTGCTTCAGGCGAGGCGCGGCTGGCCGCCACGCGCGCGGAAGAGGCCGCCGCCGCCCTGGGCGTCGCCCGCGCTGCGGA
>DATCMG010000937.1:0-2144 GCA_036563555.1 Roseomonas sp.
AATTCCCTGCAGATCAATGAATATTCTAATATCCAGTCGGATTTTGGCCATGTCCTTGGCATGTTTAGCTATAGAATCCGTAAATTAAGCGGCCGATCTTAATTCGTAGATTCATTATGTTCTTGTATAGTCCCTTGATGACGAGATGGTGAATGGGTTTTTCTACCTGAAGTTGTGAATCTAGGGTCTTCTACCCGTGATTATTGCATTTTCTCCACCTGTCCAATCACTCTCTCTTGACGAGATGGTTCGCCGCCGTCTTCGGCACTGGCCACAGCACCCACCAGGTGCGCCCAACACCACCAAGCAACCTGGAACCTGGCTTCGTGCCCGGCCGGGCGATCTGCAGACGGCCAACCATCCCTTCCTGAAGCTGCCGGGCACCAACCGCCTCCGCACGCTTCCCGACGGGCTCTGGCTGCATTTCTCGCCGGATCCAACCGACGCCTATGCGGATATCCTCTGCATCGAGGCATGCTCCAGCCTCCAGAACCTGCTGGACAAGCGCTCGCGTTTCGCGCCTTCGACCACCTCGCTCCTCGCGGTCTGCCCGCTGCCCTGGCTGCTCGGGCCGTGCCAGCCACATGATCCGACGCCGCGCTGGAAGCTGATCCGGCTGCTGCGGGCCGAACCGGTGGAGGCCCTGGTGCTGCCGGTGCGGGATGTGCGCGTGCTCTACGGGCTGAAGTCCCGCCAATATGATGGCTTCGCCCGCACGCAGATGCCGCAGGCGCACGAGTATTTCTGCCCGATGGATGCGCTGACGGCGGAGCGGGGCGACGAGAACCCGGCAATGCGCGCGCTGCTCGCCCGCGCCAGTGCGGCGGCGAACTTCATGCACCTGCCGGGCTAGGTGCCCCGCCCACGGGCCGGGCTGCCCTAACTGCCGACCTTCAGCGTGGAGACGAGGCCGCGGAGGCAGGCGAGGAGTGAAAGCGGGGTGAGCTTGCCGGTGCGCGGGTTGGTTTCGCTCGGCACGCCTTCGATCGTCATGGTGAAGCGCGCCGCGGCGGCCTCCACGCGGATGGTGTGGGTGTTGCGGGTCAGGCCGGGCACGGCCCAGATCTCGACCATCGTGCGTTCCGGGCCGATGCCGGCCAGGGCCAGCGCGGCGGCGACGTTCACATTGGCGGGAAAGCCCCGCGCCGCCTCGAATGCGTTGCCCTTGAAGACAAGGGTGGGTTCGGTGACCGCGCCCATGTCGAGGCCCTTCTCCACGAGGTAGGGCGCGCCGTCGAGCCCGCGCGGCGGCTTGCGCGTCTCAATGGTCACGCTCTCGACCGGGCCTTCCGCCGCGGCACGCACGGCGTCGAGGCCAAGCAGCGCGCCGGTGGGCACGACGATTCGTGCGCCGGTGCGGCGTGCCTCCTCCACCAGATGCATGCGCGGCAGCAGCGCGCCGACCGATGCCGGGATGAAGATCCGCCCGCGCGCGATGGCGGGCGTGGCCACCTCCTCGAAGACGGCGGCCGGGGCGCATTCGACAATAATTTCCGCCGCATCGGCGAGGGCCGCGATCGGAAGGAGGCGGGGCTTCTGGCGGAAGCCGGCCAGATTCGCCTCGGCCTTCGCCTCGTCGCGGGCGGAGACGGCGACGAGGCGAAGCCCCTCCACCCCGGCATCCAGCGCGCGGGCCAGTTCCAGCCCGATGGCGCCAAGCCCTGCGATGGCGACGGTCTTCTCCACGCGAACCTCCTGTCAGACGACGGGCGAGAGGCCACCATCGACGTTGATGGCGGTGCCGGTGACGTAATCGCCGGGCTGGGAGGCCAGCGCCAGGGCCATGGCCGCGAATTCCTCCGCCCGGCCCATCCGGCCCATCGGGATGGCGCGGCCAGCCTCCTCCTTCCATTCCTCATAGGTCTGGCCGGCAGGGTCGGCGGCGTGGCGGCGCACCCATTGGTCACTGTCGATCTTCCCGACCAGCAACGCGTTCACGTTGATCCCCAAGGGAGCCCCCTCCCCCGCCAGCACCTTGGTCAAGGCGAGCCCGGCAGCGCGCGACACGGCGGTGGGGGCGCCACCGGCCTGGGGCGCCTTCGCGCCGGTGTTCAGCACGTTGACGATGCGGCCGAAGCGGCGCTCCGCCATGCCGGGCCAGGCGAGGCGGGCGAGGCGGATGGCCGCGAAGAGCTTCAGATCCA
>DATCMG010000946.1:0-6583 GCA_036563555.1 Roseomonas sp.
CGCGTCGGCGGATGCTGTTCAACGGCGTCGTGGTCGGCTCGCTGGCCGTGGACGACAATGGCCGGGTGCGCGGCACGCCGCAGATTTCGGCCCCCGGTCTCTTCGAGCAAGGGGAGGAGGCGCCGGCCCAGATCGCCGCCGACCTCGCGCGGCTGGTCAATGACCTGCCGGCCCCGTTGCGTCGGGAAGACACGGCGTTGCGCGAGGCTGCCCGCACGGCATTGCGCAAGGCCATCGGCCGCCGCCTCCGCAAGCGGCCGCTGGTTGAGCTGCACCTGCTGCGGGTGTGAGGGCGCTCAGCGCAGGTTGAACTGGAGCGTCACGCCGGGTTGCGGCGCATAGGCCACGGGCGGCCCGGCGTGATAATAGCGTCGGTCATAATGCCGGCGGCGGGCCTCGCGCCACCGCTCACGGCGCCAGCGCTCCTCGCGCCAGGCCTCGCGGCGCTCATGGCGTTCCCAGCGGCGATGCTCTTCCCAGGGTGGCCGCGCGTCTGCCGGGGAGGAGAGGATGGGCAGCGCCGTCACGGCGAGGCCGGCAAGAAGAATGATACGTCGCATGACAGTCTCCTCTGGAGCATGCATGCGACGTGAACGCCCGTCATGGCCGTGGGATTACGGCGATGTCAGGGCAGGGGACTGGGCGAATGGGTTGGGCCGCGGGAATAGTCGTCTTCTTTCTTGTCTGGTGGACAGTGCTCTTCGCTGTCCTGCCACTCGGCGTAAATCCGGATCCGGACGCCGCCGAGGCGGGGGGATGGCGCGGGGCGCCACAGCGGGTCCGTGTGCTGCGGGTTGTCCTGCTAACGACGCTGCTTTCCGTATTCGTTTGGCTGTTCATCGATTGGCTGGTCCGGGCGGACTGGCTCTCCTTCCGCGAGGGGTGGCTCGCAATGCCAAATGATTGAGCAGTTGACCGCTTTATGATCTTTGAATGCTGAAAAATAGGCAAGTTTCGACTCGAAAGCCCATTTTTTCATCTGAATGGATGTAAAGATGCTTTCGGCCGTGGGTGCACTGCAGCATGATGAGGACTTGGAAGAGGGCTCTTCCTCTTCCGCCGTGTGACTGGCGTTTCCTCCCTAAACTCGGGCCGTCCCTTCGGGGCGGCCCTTCTTTTTTGCTCACCCCTCAACGCGGATTGCACCCCCGCCGTCTTGCTCTAGGTTGCGCGCCGAACCCGACCCGGAGCCTTGCACCTTGCGCCTCTCCCGCGCCTTCCTGCCCACGCTCAAGGAAACGCCCGCCGAGGCGCAAATCGTCTCGCACCGGCTCATGCTGCGCGCCGGCCTCATCCGCCAGACCAGCGCCGGCATCTATGCCTGGCTGCCTCTGGGCCTGCGAGTGCTGCGCAAGGTCTCGGAGATCGTGCGGCAGGAGCAGGACCTGGCCGGTGCGCAGGAAATCCTGATGCCGACCATCCAGCCCGCCGAGCTCTGGAAGGAAAGCGGCCGCTACGACGACTATGGCAAGGAGATGCTCCGCATCACCGATCGCCATGACCGCGAGATGCTCTACGGCCCGACCAACGAGGAAATGGTCACCGACATCTTCAAGAGCTACGCGAAGTCCTACCGGGACCTGCCGCGTAGCCTCTACCACATCCAGTGGAAGTTCCGGGACGAGATCCGCCCCCGCTTCGGCGTGATGCGTGGCCGCGAGTTCCTGATGAAGGACGCTTATTCCTTCGACCTCGATGCAGCCGGGGCGCGCAAATCCTACCGGCTGATGTTCCGCGCCTATCTCCGCACCTTCGCGCGGATGGGGTTGAAGGCGATCCCGATGCAGGCCGATACGGGCCCGATTGGCGGCGACCTGTCCCATGAGTTCATCATCCTGGCGGAGACGGGGGAAAGCCTCGTCTACCTGCACAAGGACCTGCTGGAATTCGACGTCCTGGCGCAGGACCCGACCGGCACCGGCGACCCCTCGCCCGTGGTGGACTTCTGGACCAGCCGCTACGCCGCGACCGACGAGAAGCATGACGAGGCCGCCTGGAACGCCATTCCGGCCGAATCCCAGGTGACGGCGCGCGGCATCGAGGTCGGCCACATCTTCTATTTCGGCACCAAATACTCGAAGCCGATGGGCCTGACGGTCGCGGGGCCGGACGGCACGCCGGTGGTCCCCGAGATGGGTTCCTACGGGATCGGCGTCTCCCGCCTGCTCGCCGCCATTATCGAGGCCGGACATGACGATGCCGGCATCATCTGGCCGGATGCGGTGGCGCCCTTCGCCTGCACCATCCTCAACCTCAAGCCCGGCGACGCGGCAGCTGATGCGCTCTGTGAGCAGCTCTACGCCGCCCTCCCTGGCGAGGCCGTATATGATGACCGCCCGGAGCGCGCGGGCGCCAAATTCGCGGATGCCGACCTGATCGGCTATCCCTGGCAGGCCATCATCGGCCCGCGCGGCGCCGCCAAGGGCATTGTGGAGTTGAAGCGCCGTGCCACCGGGGAGCGGCTGGAGCTGCCGCTGGACGAGGCCGTGGCGAAGATCAAGGCGACCATCGCCTGATGTTCTCGCCCTTCGAGCGCGCCGTCGCCTTCCGGTACCTGCGCGCCCGCAAGGGCGAGCGTTTCGTCTCCGTCATCGCCATCTTCTCGCTGGTGGGCATCGCGCTCGGCGTCGCGACGCTCATCATCGTCATGTCCGTGATGAACGGGTTCCGGCAGGAATTGCTGGGCCGCATCCTCGGGCTGAATGGTCATCTCGGCGTCTACGCGCAGGATAATTCCGGCCTGCGCGACTTTGACGACATCGCCGCCCGTATCCGCCAGATCCCCGGCATCACCTCCGCCACGCCGATCGTGGAGGGGCAGGTCCTCTTCACCAGCGAGAATGGCGGTGCCACGGGCGGCCTGGCGCGTGGCATCCGGCCAGAGGATTTGCGCGCACGTCCCCTGATCGCCGGCAACATCCGCGCGGGCGACCTGTCGCGCTTCGGTGGCGAGGACACCATTGTCATCGGCACGCGCCTGGCGCGGCGCCTCGGCCTGCGTATCGGCGACCGCATCACCCTTGTCTCGCCCCAGGGCCGCGCCACCGTGGTCGGTACCGTACCGCGCCTGCGGGCCTATGAGGTCGTGGCGATGTTCGAGGCGGGGATGCAGGAATATGATTCCAGCTACGTCTTCCTGCCCTTCGGCGCCGCCCAGGTCTATTTCCAGCAGCGCGAGGCCGCGACCCAGGTGGAGGTCTTCGTGGACGACCCCTCCCGGGTGCGGAATGCCACCCGTGCCATCTTCCAGGCCCTCCAGGGCCGCCCGGTCCGGGTGCTGGACTGGCAGGAGTCCAATTCATCCTTCTTCAACGCGGTGCAGGTGGAGCGGAACGTGATGTTCCTGATCCTCACCCTCATCATCATCGTCGCGGCCTTCAACATCATCTCGTCGCTGATCATGCTGGTGAAGGATAAGGGACGGGATATCGCCGTGCTGCGGACAGTGGGCGCCACGCGCGGCGCCATCCTGCGGATCTTCCTTCTGGCTGGTGCCTCGATCGGCGTCGTGGGCACGCTGACCGGCTTCGCCATCGGTCTCGTTTTCTGCCTGAACATCGAGAACATCCGGCAGTTCCTGCAGTCCCTGACGGGCACGGAACTGTTCAGTGCGGAAATCTACTTCCTTACCAAGCTCCCCGCGGTGGTGGAGCCGATGGAGGTGGCGCAGGTGGTCGGCATGGGCCTCGGCCTGTCGCTGCTGGCGACGATCTATCCCTCCTGGCGCGCCGCGCGGCTGGATCCGGTGGAGGGGCTGCGCAATGCCTGACGCCGTGCTCGCGCTTCGCGGCGTTGAGCGCCGCTATCGCACCGAGGCCGGGGAGCTGCCCGTGCTCCGTGGCGCCGATCTGGACCTGAATGCGGGGGAGATCGTCGCTCTGGTCGCGCCTTCCGGCACCGGCAAATCCACGCTGTTGCATGTCGCGGGGCTTCTGGAGAAGCCCGATGCAGGCCAGGTTCTGGTCGAGGGCCGCGATTCCGGACACCTCTCCGACGACGCCCGCACCGCCCTGCGCCGAGAGACGATCGGCTTCGTCTACCAGTTCCATCACCTGCTGCCGGAATTCACGGCGGAGGAGAATGTGGTCCTGCCCCAACTCGCCGCCTCGCGCAGCCGGCGGGATGCGGAGGCGCGTGCCCGGGAAATCCTGGACGCCTTCGGCCTGGAGAACCGGCGCGACCACCGCCCGAGCCGCCTCTCCGGCGGTGAGCAGCAGCGCGTGGCCATTGCCCGCGCCCTGGCCAACGCGCCCAAGGTGCTGCTGGCGGACGAGCCCACGGGCAATCTGGATACAGGCACGGCGGATCGCGTCTTCGCGGAACTGCTGGACGCGGTGCGGGGCAGGGGTCTTGCCGCCCTGATCGCGACACATAACCCGGATCTGGCGGCCCGGATGGACCGCACCGTCACGCTGCGGGACGGGCGGGTCGTCCCAGCCTAGCCACAGCGCCGGACGTTCCGCCTACGCTGCCCGCGAATCGCCTGCGGCGGAGGTCGGAACACCCTATATTCCCGGCATGTCCGGCAGCTTCGTCCATCTCCACGTCCACTCCGCCTATTCGCTGGCGGAGGGTGCCATCAAGGCCGACAAGCTTCCGGGCCTTGCGCGCAAGCACGGCATGCCCGCGCTCGCGCTGACCGACACGGCGACCATGTTTGGCGCCCTGGAATTCAGTCAGTATGCGACGAAGGAGGGGGTGCAGCCCATCATCGGCTGCCAGCTCTGGCTCGCCCGCGCGAAGGAGCCGGAGCGCCCCGAGGCCGCGCGACTGCCACCCGATCCCGTGGTGGCGCTGGCCATGGACAAGCCGGGGCTGGAGAACATCCAGCGCCTCTCCTCCCTGGGTTGGCTTGGTGAGGACCCCTCAGGCAAGCCCGCCATCAGCCTCGACCAGCTGCGCGATTATGGAAGCGGCATCTTCCTGCTGACCGGCGGCACCCTCGGCCCGCTCGGCCGCCTGCTGGCCGAGGGCCGCCGGAGCCAGGCCGAAGCGCTGCTCGCCGCACTGCGCGAGGCCTATGGCGACAACCTGGCCATGGAGCTGACCCGCCACGGCACGGATCGCGACCGCGCGGTGGAACCGGGCCTACTGGCGCTTGCCGACGCGGCTGCCGTGCCGATCGTCGCCGCTAACGACGTATATTTCGCGACCGCCGCGGCGCATGAGGCGCATGACGCCCTGCTCTGCATCGCCGAGGGCCGCACCCTTGCCGAGCCGGATCGCCGCCGCCTGACGGCGGAACACTGGTTCAAGCCGCCCGCCGCGATGCGCGCCCTGTTCTCGGACCTGCCGGAGGCCTGCGACAACACCCTCGCCATCGCGCGCCGCTGCGCCGCGATGGCCGAGACGAAGAAGCCCGAGCTGCCGATCTGCCCGAAGGTCCAGCCCGGCATGACCGAGGCCGAGACGGTGCGCGACATGGCCCGGCGCGGGCTGGAGAAGCGGCTGGACGCGCAGGAAACCCCCGAGGAGAAGCGGCCCGTCTACCGCGAGCGCCTGGAATTCGAGCTCTCTGTCATCGAAAAGATGGGCTTTTCCGGCTACTTCCTGATCGTCGCCGACTTCATCCAATGGGCGAAGGAGCACAACATCCCCGTGGGTCCGGGCCGTGGCTCGGGCGCGGGCTCCGTCGCCGCCTGGGCGCTACTCATCACCGATCTGGACCCGCTGCGCTTCGGGCTGCTCTTCGAGCGTTTCCTGAACCCCGAGCGCGTCTCGATGCCGGACTTCGACATCGACTTCTGCCAGGACCGGCGCGACGAGGTGATCCAGTATGTTCGTCGCGAATATGGTGAGGATCGTGTCGCGCAGATCATCACCTTCGGCCGCCTGCAGGCAAAGGCCGTGGTGCGCGATGTGGGCCGCGTCATGGGCATGCCCTTCGGCCAGGTGAACAAGATCGCCGAGCTGATTCCGTTCAACGCCGCCAAGCCGCCCACTTTGCAGGAGGCGCTGGATGGCGAGCCGCGCCTGCAGGAGATGCGCGAGACGGATGAGAATGTGGACCGCCTGATGCAGACGGGCCTCCAGCTCGAGGGCCTGTACCGCAACGCTTCCACCCATGCCGCCGGCGTGGTGATCGGGCGCAAGCCGCTGATCGAGATCGTGCCGCTCTACCGCGATCCGCGGAGCGACATGCTCGTGACGCAGTACTCGATGAAGTATGTCGAGAGCGCGTCGCTGGTGAAGTTCGACTTCCTCGGCCTCAAGACGCTCACCGTGCTTCAGCGCGCCATCGACATCCTGGCGGCGCAGGATGTGACGATCGATCTGACGGCCATTCCGCTGGATGACGAGAAGACCTACGCGATGCTCGCCAAGGGCGATGCAGCCGGTGTGTTCCAGTTCGAAAGCCAGGGCATGCGGGACGTTCTCCGCATGATGCGCCCGGACCGCTTCGAGGACCTGATCGCCGCCGTCTCCCTCTACCGCCCGGGCCCGATGGCGAACATCCCGGCCTATTGCGCCCGCAAGCACGGCCAGGCCTGGGAGCCGGTGCATCCGGCCATGCGAAGCCTGGTGGAGGAGACCTACGGGATCCTCGTCTACCAGGAACAGGTGATGAGCATCTCGCAGGAGC
>DATCMG010000947.1:0-6366 GCA_036563555.1 Roseomonas sp.
GCATAACCGGAGAGATCGGGTTCCTGCGGCAGGTAGCGCAGCGTGACGCCGGGCTGGAGAAAGCGCGTGCCGCCATCCGGGGTCACCAGCCCGGCCGCGACCTTGAGCAGTGTGGACTTGCCGGAGCCGTTGCGCCCGACCAGGGCCAGGCGCTCGCCCGGGCCGACGGAAAGAGTGGCGTCGCGCAGGAGCGGCGTGGTTCCGAAGCCCTGCCGGATGCCCTGGAGAAGGAGAAGAGGGGGTGCCATGACCCGGCATATGGCACCGACGACGCCCCGTGGCACCTGCCGGGCTCTACACGCCATACGGGAAGAATAGGGTGACTTCTCGTAATCGTGAACGCTATAATGGCGATCTGGCTTCGGTCCCGGGCGCGGCAAAGCCGTGAGAAAACCAGGCATTAACCGCCGATGCCCAGGTTGGGAAAATGCCGATCCACATCCCGCGCCGATCCGCGCTTGGCCTGCTGGGCGGGGCCGTTGCTGCCGCCAAGTGCTCCCGAGCGGCAATCGCTGCGGAGGATGCGCGCGACTGGTCCGCATTCAAGGCCCGTTTTCTCTCCCCAGAAGGCCGCGTGATCGACAGTGGGAATGGCAACCAGTCCCATTCCGAGGGCCAGGGCTGGGGCCTCGCCCTGGCGGAGCATCATGGCGATCGCGCCGCCTTCGACCGGATCCTGACCTGGACGCGCCGCAATCTCCGCCGGGACAGCGACCACCTGCATGCCTGGCGCTGGCGCCCCGACCGCCAGCCGCCCGTGCAGGACAGCAACAACGCGACCGATGGCGACCTCTTCATCGCCAGCGCCTTGCTGAAGGGAGGATGGCGCTGGTCCGACCCGGCATTGACCGAGGAGGGCACGGTCATCGCACGGGACGTGCTGCGCCTGCTGGTTCGCCGTGCCGGCGGGCATCTCGTGCTGCTGCCCGGTGCCCATGGCTTCGAGCATCGCACCCATGTCGTGCTCAACCCGTCCTACTATGCCTTTCCCGCCATTGCCGTGCTTGCGGAAGCGGTTCCCGACCCGGCCTGGCTCCGCGTCGCCTCGGATGGGCTGCGCCTGCTGCGTGCGGCCCGGTTCGGGCGTTGGGGCCTCTCGCCGGATTGGCTGGCCGTGTCGCGGCTCGATGGCAGTGTCTCCCCGGCCCAGGGTTGGCCGGCGCGCTTCTCCTATGATGCGGTCCGGGTTCCGCTCTGGCTCGCCTGGGTCGGCCTCTCGGATGAAATGGCCGTCGCCGGCCCGCTCGGCTTCTGGTCCGATGCCAGCCATCGCCACGTGCCGGCCTGGGCCGATCTGTCGAATGACAGCGTCTCTCCGTATCCGGCCGGGCTGGGGGTGATGGAAATCGGGCGCTTTGCCGCCATGCAGCGCGGCGCGCGCTGGAGCCGTGACATGGCCGAGGTTCCGGCATCTGGGCGTGACTATTATGACACAGCACTGATGCTCCTTGCCCGGATGGGTGCCTCGGAGCGGAGTGCCAGCCTCTAAAATGGCTGAAATAGGCGAAAAATTAAGATAACGGTTTTGCGATCAGCGGTTGTGGTCTGGCGCCGCGGATGAACGGAGTGCTGCGGATGCGTCAGGACACAGATGTTGCCCGCATGGCAGCAGCCCTTCGAACCCCTTCGCTGAAGTACCGCAGCTTCGGCAACGAGCCTGTTCGCAAGGCGCCCGTGCCGAAGGCGGCGGCAGAGGAGCAGGCCTTCAACATCCTCGGCGAGGCGCTGGCCGGCGTGGGCGACCTTTCCCCGGATACCATCCTGAACGACCTGGGCCCGCCGCCCCCGGCCGAGATCCCGGTACTTCCGGCGCGGAAGGCCGATGTTCCGTCGCCGGATCACATGCCGCTCCAGCCGGCCTTGATGAGCTTCGATGCTTCGGCGAGGTCTCATCCCGCTGCGCTGGATCCGAATCTGGAGGATCGGCGCACGGCGGCGCCCCTGCCGCTTCCACAGGCTGCCGCAGCACCTCAGCCGCTCCCTGTCGCGCCGGCACGGCCGCGTCCCGCCGCGGCCGTGCCGCTTGCGCCTGAGCCACCGGGCCAGGACCTGCTGCAGGTTCTCCTGGGCGGGCACATCCCGCCTTCCTCGCCGGCCCTCCCTGCGGCGCCGCAGCCCGCCACGCCCGTGCGGCCGGCCGCGCCTCCGGTAGTCCCGCAGGCCCTCGCAATGCCGATCCTGTCCGGCCTGGGGAGTGAATCCTCCGCCTGGCCCGGGATGCGAACCGGCGGAAGCACGGGTTCGTCGCTGCTCGATGCACTGATGGGATTTGGCCCCGTGAGCGGAACGGCTTCCATCCATTATCCTTTGCTGGACGCCCTGGGGGACGCCATGCGCGGAACGGCCGCCGAGCCCTCACCGCGCCACTGGCCGGCCGCGCGCGTGGATATCGCGCTGCCGGAGCTGTTGCGGCGCGTCGCCGCCGGTATCCGTTTCGCCCGAAGTGCCGCCTGAGTTCTGGAGCAACGCCGTGTCGCTGATCTGCTTCGCGTCGCCCAAGGGTGGGGTCGGCAAGACCACGCTCACCGCCAATCTCGCCGATGCGTTGCAGCGCCTGGGCCACCGCGTGCTGGCGATCGACCTCGATGCGCAGAACGCGTTGCGCCTGCATTTCGGCGTGCCGCTGACGGACCGGTCCGGCTTCGTCGCCGGGCTGATGCAGGGGGACGGGGACTGGCGCCGTCATCTCCGGCAGACCCCCTCCGGCGTGCTGCTGCTGCCGCATGGCGCGATGGACCTGCGCGGCGCGCTGAACCTGGCCGCGGCACTGGACCGTGACCCGGACCTGCTCGGCGCGCCGTTGCGCGAGATGCTGGCCGAGCCGAATCTCGTCGTGATCGCGGATCTGCCACCTGGCCCCTCCCAGGCGCTGGCGCTGCTGGCGCCGATGGCGACGATGGTGATCGGCGTCCTGCAGGCCGAAGCCATCAGCGCCGCCCTGGTGCCCGAAATCGAAAGCGGCCGCTTCCTCGGCACCGGCACCATGGCCGCGCTGCTGGCGGGCCGGCTGCGGGTCGTGCTGAACGGGGTGGACCTCGCCTCCCGCCTGTCGCGCGCCTCGGCCGAGGCGGTCGCACGCCATCTCGGCTTCCGCATGATTGGGGCCATGAGCCGCGAGGAGGCGGTGGCCGAGAGCCTCGCCTGCCAGCGCCTGTTGCTCGACCATGCGCCGGAGGGCCGCGCGGCCTCCGACCTCAAGGAGATCGCGCGGCTGGTCTCCGCCGCACTGCCGCCCGCGCTGGAGGCCGCTGTGCCGAGCCAGCCCATGGCCGCCCCGCAGCAGCCTACTTTCGAGGCCAGCCGATGAGACGCCTGCGTCGCTCCATCGGGGGAAGCATCTGGGTGGCGCGGCTTGCCGTGCTGCTCGGCTTCCTGCTCGCTGTGCCCTTCGTGGTCGCACCGCTTGAGGGCGAACAGCAGGCCTGGCTCGCCATTGGTGGCTTGCTGGTCTTCGCGATCATGTCGCTGGTGCCGGGCAAGGGCTCGCTCGTCTTCCTCGCCCTGCTCTCCGGCGTGATTTCCACGCGCTACATCTATTGGCGCATCACGGACACGCTCGATTACACCGGATTCTGGCCGACCTTCCTGGGCACGGGCCTGTTGCTGGCCGAGATCTACGCCGTCGTCGCGTTGCTGCTCTCCTATCTCCAGTCGCTCTGGCCGCTTGATCGCCGTCCGGCGCCGCTGCCGGAAGACCCGGAGGACTGGCCGACGGTGGATGTGTTCATCCCCACCTATAACGAGCCGCTGGATGTGGTGAAGCCGACGATCTTCGCCGCGCTCGCGATGGACTGGCCGCGCCACAAGATGAACGTCCAGGTTCTGGATGACGGGCGGCGTGAGGAGTTCCGCGCCTTCTGCCAGCAGGTGGGCTGCGGCTACATGGTCCGCCCGGACAACAAGGGCGCGAAGGCCGGCAACATCAATCATGCGCTGGCGCGGACGGATGGCGAATACGTCCTGGTCTTCGACTGCGACCACGTCGCCACCCGCGCCTTTCTGCAGATGACCATGGGCTGGATGGTGCGGGATGCGGGGCTGGCCATGGTGCAGACGCCGCACCATTTCTACTCGCCCGACCCTTTCGAGCGGAACCTCGCCTCTGGCACGCGCGTGCCGAATGAGGGATTACTTTTCTACGGCCTGATCCAGCAAGGCAACGACCTCTGGAACGCGGCCTTCTTCTGCGGCTCCTGCGCTGTCATCCGGCGCATCGCGCTGGAAGAGATCGGCGGCGTGCCGACCGAGACAGTGACCGAGGATTGCCATGCGAGCCTGAAGATGCAGCGGCTAGGCTGGCGCACGGCCTACCTGCGGCTTCCGCTCGCGGCTGGCCTCGCGACGGACCGCCTGGTCGCGCATATCGGCCAGCGCATGCGCTGGGCGCGCGGGATGGTGCAGATCTTCCGCGTGGAGAACCCCCTGCTCGGGCCGGGCCTCACGATCACGCAGCGCCTCTGCTACGTCTCCTCCATGTGGCACTTCCTGTTTCCGGTGCCGCGATTCATCTTCCTGACCGCGCCGCTCGCCTATCTGCTGTTCGGGCAGAACATCATCGCCGCCTCGCCGCTCGCGATCATTGCCTATGCGGGGCCGCATGTGGTCCATGCGGTGCTCACCAACTCGAAGCTCCAGGCCCGGGTCCGGCACTCCTTCTGGTCCGAGATCTACGAGACGGTCCTCGCGCTCTACCTGCTGCCCGTGGTGCTCACGACGCTCCTTGATCCGGAGCGCGGCAAGTTCAACGTGACGGACAAGGGCGGCACGCTGGAGGAGGGGTATTTCGACCTCCGCGCGACAGGGCCGAACTTCATCCTCGCGGTGGTCCTGGTGCTCGGCCTGCTTTCCGGCATCTTCGGCATGGCGATGCATGACTACGACACGCTGGAATTCCAGGCGAACGCGCTGAACACCGTCTGGGTCGTGCTTTCGCTGCTGACGGTGATGGCCGGGCTGGCCGTCGGGCGTGAGCGGCGCCAGGTGCGCGAACGCGCGCGTGTCGGTGCCATCATGCCGGTAGGCGTGGTGCTGCCTGATGGGCGCCTTGTGCCCGGCGAGACGCTGGACCTCTCCCTCGGCGGTGCAGCCGTGGCCGCGCCGCGGCCGGACGGGCTGCCTGACAATGCATTGATGACACTGGAGATCGATTTGGGTCCGGAGCGCGTGTCGATCCCGGCGGAAGTCTTGCGCTGGCAGGAAACCCGCCTTCAGGTGCGCTTCGCCCCGCAGGATGTGCGGGACGAGGGCAACATCACCCGGGTGGTCCTCGGCCGCGCCGATGCCTGGGTGGACTGGGACGATGTGCGGCATGACAAGCCGCTGCGCGCGCTGGGAGAGGTGATGCGCAGCGTCGGCGGCCTGTTCCGCGGGGACAGCCAGTTCTCGCTGCGCGCGCGCCGCGCCCGCCGCGCCCGGCAACAGGCGGCAGCCCTTGCCGCGCGCGCCCAGGCGCCCCGCGCCGCCGCTCCTGCCGCGCCCGCAGTCACCACCATGGCCGGGCGTGGCGCCGAGGCGGCGCAACGCCGCGCCGCGAGCCGCGCGCGCCGGGCCGCCGCGCTCCTGCTGGCGCTCGCCCTTGGCCTCCCGGCCTCGGCCGGGGCGCAGGTTCCGCGCAATCAGGCGCCCGCGATCGGCCAGGGCGGCTTCACGCCTCCCCCGCTGCCCGGGCAGGGCTCGCCTGCCACTCCGTCACAGTTCGCGCCGGCGCCGGCCCCCGGTGGCGTGCCGCTCTATGCACCGACACCGCAGCCGCCTTCGGCTGCGCCCTTCTCTGCCCAGCCTCCCGTGATGGTCGCGCCCTCCGCGCCCGTCACCTTCGGGGGCGAGGCGGCGCCGAGCGCCGGCTCCCGCACCGAGACGCGCACCCTGCGGCAGCTCGGCCTTCGCAGCCCGATGCAGCTCCGCGGCCTGGCGGATCTGCAGGGCATTCTCTTCGGCATCCGCTCCGACGAGGTGGTGACGAGCGCCAAGCTCACCCTGCAGGGCGCGACGAGCCCAGCATTGATCCCCGAGCTGTCGCAGATCGCCTTCACGATGAACGAGCAGTTTGTCGGCACGATCACGCCGGACCGGGCCCACCCGGCTTTCGGCCCGTTGGAGTTCCAGATCAATCCCGTTTTCTTCGCCGACAGCAACCGGCTGAACGTGCGCTTCACCGGCCGCTACGCGGTGGAGTGTAATGACCCGCTCTCGGGCCTGCTCTGGTCCACGGTGTCGGACCTTTCGACCCTTCAGCTCACGCTGGAGCGGCTGCCGCTGAACCGCGACCTGGCACGGCTGCCGGAGCCCTTCTTCGATCCTCGCCTGTTGCGCGAACCGCTGGTGCTGCCCGTGGTCATGGCCGAGGGCGCCGGCAACGATGCCGTC
>DATCMG010000952.1:0-3688 GCA_036563555.1 Roseomonas sp.
ATGCCGTATTTCGACCGGCTCGACTACGTCTCGCCGATGTGCATGGAGCATGTCTTCGCGCTCGCGCAGGAGCGGCTGCTGGGCATCGAGGTGCCGGAGCGTGGGCAGTACATCCGCGTGCTGTTCTCCGAGATCACGCGCATCCTGAACCACCTGCTGAACATCACGACCTATGCCCTGGACTGCGGCGCCATCACGCCTCCGCTCTGGGGTTTCGAGCAGCGCGAGATCCTGCTCGAATTCTACGAGCAGGCCTCGGGCAGCCATTACCATGCGAACTACTTCCGCCCGGGCGGCGTCTCGCGCGACCTGCCGGCGGGGCTGACGGACCGTATCCGCGACTGGGCCAACGGGTTTCCGAAGTTCATCGATGACCTGGACGGATTGCTGACGAACAACCGCATCTTCAAGCAGCGCACGGTCGATATCGGCGTCATGACGGCCGAGCAGGCGATGGATTGGGGGTTCTCCGGCCCTTGCCTCCGCGCCTCGGGCATGGCCTGGGACCTTCGGCGGCAGCAACCCTATGATGTGTATGACCGGATGCAGTTCGAGATCCCGGTCGGCCGCCATGGTGATTGCTACGACCGCTATCTCGTTCGCATGATCGAGATGCGCGAGAGCCTGAAGATCATCCACCAGTGCCTGGACCAGATGCCTGACGGTCCGGTGAAGGTGCAGGACAGCAAGATCACTGGGCCGCGCCGGGGCGAGATGAAGCGCTCGATGGAATCGCTGATCCATCACTTCAAGCTCTACACGGAAGGCTTCCATATACCCGCAGGCGAAACCTACACCGCGGTGGAGGCGCCGAAGGGCGAGTTCGGGGTTTATCTCGTGGCCGACGGAACCAACCGCCCTTATCGCTGCAAGATCCGCGCGCCCGGCTTCGCGCATCTTCAGGCGATGGAGGTGCTCTCAAAGGGGCATATGCTGGCGGATGCCGTAGCGGTGATCGGCAGCCTGGATATCGTGTTCGGGGAGATCGACCGATGACCGAAGGACCTGTCGATCACCTCGACCCGAACTGGCGCAACAGCCGGGCCGAGCCGGACAGCTTCGAGTTCGACGCGGAGAGCGAGGCGCAGATCGCCAAGATCCTCGCGCGCTATCCCGAGGCGAAGAAGGCCTCCGGAGTCATTCCGCTGCTTTATGTCGTGCAGAAGCAGATGGGCCGGCAGACCGGCAGCGCCTGGGTACCGCGCATCGCGATGGACAAGGTGGGCGAGCGCCTCGGCATGGCGCCCATCCGCGTCTATGAGGTCGCGACCTTCTACTTCATGTTCAACACCAAGCCGATCGGCCGGTTTCACCTGCAGGTCTGCGGCACCACGCCCTGCATGCTGCGCGGGTCGGACGATGTGCTGCGCGCCTGCAAGGATGCCGGGCATCTCAAGGGCTATGGCGACACGAGCGATGACGGGCTGTTCACGCTGAGCGAGGTGGAATGCCTCGGGGCCTGCGTGAACGCGCCGATTCTGCAGGTGGATGACGACTATTACGAGGACCTGGACTACGACCGCACGGTCCAGCTCATCGAGGCGCTGAAGCGCGGCGAGCGTCCGGCGCCTGGTAGCACCACCGGGCGCCAGACGAGCGCGCCCGAGGGCGGCCCGCTGACGCTGCTCGACGTGCCGGGGGGGAATTGAGAATGGCCCTTCAGGACAAGGACCGTATCTTCACCAATCTCTACGGTCTCCAGCACTGGGGGCTGCAGGCCGCGCAGAAGCGTGGCAACTGGGATGGCACGGCGGGCATCATCGCCAAGGGCCGCGAGTGGATCATCGAGGAGGTGAAGCAGTCCGGCCTGCGCGGCCGTGGCGGCGCGGGCTTCCCGACCGGGCTGAAGTGGTCCTTCATGCCCAAGCCCGATCCCGAGGGGCGACCGTCCTATCTCGTCGTCAATTGCGATGAGTCGGAGCCCGGCACCTGCAAGGACCGCGACATCATCCGCCATGATCCGCACACGCTGATCGAGGGATGCCTCCTCGCAGGCGTCGCGATGAATGCTTCGGCCGGCTACATCTATGTGCGCGGCGAGTATTTCAACGAGCATCTGATCCTGCAGGCCGCGATCGACGAGGCCTATGCGGCGGGGCTGCTCGGCAAGAACGCGGCGGGGTCAGGCTATGGCTTCGACCTCTACGTTCATCGCGGCGCCGGCGCCTATATCTGCGGCGAGGAGACGGCGCTCATCGAGTCCCTTGAGGGCAAGAAGGGCATGCCGCGGCTGAAGCCGCCTTTCCCGGCGGCGGTGGGCCTTTATGGCCGCCCGACCACGGTGAACAATGTCGAGACCATCGCGGTGGTGCCGACCATCCTGCGGCGCGGCGCGGCCTGGTTCTCGGGCTTCGGGCGTCCGAAGAACTCGGGCACCAAAATCTTCTGCATCCAGGGCCATGTGAACAAGCCCTGCAATGTGGAGGAGGAGATGAGCATCCCGTTGCGCGAGCTGATCGAGCGCCATGCCGGTGGCGTGCGCGGCGGCTGGGACAACCTGCTCTGCGTCATTCCCGGTGGGTCTTCCACGCCTCTGCTTCCGAAGCACATCTGCGACGACGTGCTGATGGACTTCGATGCGCTGCGCGAGCACAAGACCGGCCTCGGCACGGCGGGGGTGATCGTGATGGACAAGTCCACGGATCTGATCCGCGCCATCGCCCGTCTGTCGAAGTTCTACAAGCATGAGAGCTGCGGCCAGTGCACGCCCTGCCGCGAGGGCATGGGTTGGGTGAGCCGGGTGATGGACCGCATGGTCGAGGGCCGCGCCGAGATCGAGGAGATCGACGTGCTGGAGGACGTGACGCGCCGGATCGAGGGGCACACGATTTGCGCCCTCGCCGATGGTGGCGTCTGGCCGGTCCAGGGGCTGATCCGCCACTTCCGTCCGATGATGGAAGAGCGGATCGCCGAGTATAAGAGGAACCATGCCGCTCGGGTCTTCCCGATGGCGGCGGAGTGAGCACCATGAGCGAAGTCAAGCTCATCAAGGTCTCGGTCGACGGCAAGGAGGTCGAGGTGCCGCTGGGCGCCACGGCTCTCCAGGCAGCCGAGCTGGCCGGCGCGGAGATCCCGCGCTTTTGCTACCATGAGCGCCTGTCGATCGCCGGCAACTGCCGCATGTGCCTCGTCGAGGTGGAGAAGGCGCCGAAGCCCGTTGCTTCCTGCGCCTTTCCCGTCATGGACGGGATGAAGATTATCACGGACAGCCCGGTCGTGCGGAACGCCCGGCGCGGCGTGATGGAATTCCTGCTGATCAATCACCCGCTGGACTGCCCGATCTGCGACCAGGGCGGCGAGTGCGATCTGCAGGATCAGGCGATGGCCTATGGCGGCGATGTCAGCCGCTACCGCGAGCACAAGCGCTCGGTCACGGACAAGTATCTGGGTCCGCTGATCAAGCCGATCATGACGCGCTGCATCCAGTGCACGCGCTGTGTCCGTTTCGCGACCGAGGTGGCGGGCGTGCCGGAGCTGGGCGCGGTGGGCCGTGGCGAGGCGTTGGAGATCACCACCTATGTGGAGAAGGCGCTCTCCACCGAGCTGTCGGGCAACCTGATCGACATCTGCCCGGTGGGCGCGCTGACCAGCCGCCCTTACGCCTTCTCGGCCCGCCCCTGGGAACTGGCGAAGACGGACAGCATCGACGTGCTGGACGCCAACGGGACCAATATCCGCGTCGATAGCC
>DATCMG010000955.1:0-4867 GCA_036563555.1 Roseomonas sp.
AGGCGGTCAAGGTCCTCGATGGGTTCGCCATGGAGTTGAGCAAGAATGTCGGTCAGAACCTCGTCGGCCATCAGTAACTCCAGGATCCTGGCATGTTCCACCAGATCCCTTATCGCGGCGATCATTGGATTTTCCGAGTCAGGGTCCGGCCGGTCGGCCGGGGCAGTGGGGCTGTTGCTGGATATTCGCATCATCGGCGGGCTCCGGATCTCCTGGTTGGCGCAGGGCGCAAGACGTTCCTACTTGCCTGCGAATCTGGACCCCAGGCCGCTCAAGCTCCGCCGCGGCCCTCTGACTCTTTTGCTTCCCAGGAACATCAAGGTTGCGTCGCTGCGCCGAGAACACAATCGTCCCCGCGGGCTTTTCCAGGACGCCTGGGCTGTCCTCACGGGAAGGTTAGGGTGCTCCTGACCGGGGCAGGCGGGTTTAGGTGCGTGCCATAATCCTTGACGAGGGCGTTGGCCGGCTGTAAGGGCCGGATCTCCCGGGACATGTCCCGCCCGCCGGTCGGCCGCCCCCCAGGGTGCCGGCTCCGCCGCTCCGCGAAGGCTCGCGCAGCGGCGCGATCGGTCATGGGTCGGTCCCAACTGAGTAGTAGGAAATACCCCGCCCGAATGTTCGAGGCGCTATCTACCCGCCTGAACGGCGTCTTCGATAAGCTCCGCCGCCGCGGCGCGCTGTCGGAAGCCGACGTCAACGAGGCCCTGCGCGAGGTGCGCGTCGCCCTGTTGGAGGCCGACGTTGCCCTGCCGGTCGCGCGCGACCTGATCAACCGCGTGCGGGAGCGGGCCGTCGGCGCCGAGGTGATCCGCAGCGTCTCCCCGGCGCAGCAGGTCATCAAGATCGTCAACGACGCGCTGGTCGAGGCGCTTGGGGGCGGGGAGGGGATGGAAGCCCCGGGCCTGGACCTGAACGCTCCCTCGCCGGTGCCGATCCTGATGGTCGGCCTTCAGGGTTCGGGCAAGACCACGACCTCCGGCAAGATCGCGCTGCGGCTGCGGAACCGGGAGAAGAAGAAGATCCTCCTGGCCTCGCTGGACGTGCAGCGCCCGGCGGCGCAGCTCCAGTTGCAGACGCTGGCCAACCAGGCCGGCGTCACCTCCCTGCCCATCATTCCCGGCCAATCCCCGCTGGAGATCGCGGCGCGTGCCATGGATGTGGCGCGGCGCGAGCTCTACGACGTCGTTATCCTCGACACCGCCGGCCGCCTCTCCATCGATGATGCACTGATGGAGGAGGTCGCGGCGGTGAAGGCCGCGACGAGGCCGCACCAGACGCTGCTCGTCGTCGATGCGATGACGGGCCAGGACGCGGTGAACACCGCGCGGAACTTCCAGGACCGCGTCGGCGTCAACGGCATCGTCATGACGCGCGTGGATGGCGATGCGCGCGGTGGAGCGGCACTATCGATGCGTGCCGTCACCGGCGCGCCGATCCGCCTGCTGGGTGCGGGTGAGAAGCTGGACGCGCTGGAGGATTTCCATCCGGATCGCGTGGCCTCGCGCATCCTCGGCATGGGCGACATCGTCTCCCTGGTCGAGCGTGCGGCTGAGACGATCGACCGCGACGAGGCCGAGAAGCTGGCCGCGAAGATGCAGAAGGGTCAGTTCGACCTGGAAGACTTCGCATCGCAGCTCAAGCAGGTCGGCAAGATGGGGAACCTCTCGGGGATCCTCGGCATGCTGCCCGGCATGGGCGCGATGAAGTCGCAAATTGCCAACGCGAAGATCGATGATTCGATGATCGGGCGCCAGGGCGCCATCATCTCATCGATGACGCGCAAGGAGCGCAAGAACCCCGACATCATCAAGGCATCGCGCAAGAAGCGCATCGCCGCAGGTGCCGGGGTGACCGTCCAGGACGTGAACCGCTTGCTGAAGCAGTTCGACGACATGTCCGCGATGATGAAGCGGATGAACAAGCTCGGTCAGAAGGGGCTGATGCGGGGTGGGCTCGGTGCCCTCCTGCCCGGTGCCGGCAACCGACGGCCTTTCTAAGAAAGATAGAGAGAAGGACTACGACATGGGCCTCAAGATTCGCCTCGCCCGCGCCGGTGCCAAGAAGCGCCCCTACTACCACATCGTGGTGGCCGACAGCCGCTCCCCGCGCGATGGCCGCTTCATCGAGCGCCTGGGCTCCTACAACCCGATGCTGCCCTCCGACCATGCCGAGCGCGTGCGCCTGTTCGACGAACGCCTGCGCCACTGGATCAGCCAGGGCGCCGTGGCGACGGACCGCGTGGCGAAGTTCCTGGGCAAGGCCGGCCTGGCGCCGATGCCGGTGTTCCCGGAGCAGCCGAAGCAGTCTGCTCCGAAGAAGCGCGCCCAGGAGCGTGCCGCCGCGGCCGCTGCCGCCGCGAACGCCTGAGGGTAGCGCCGCCTAAGCCATGTCCATGTCGCGTCGCATCCTGGTCGGCGAGTTCGGCCGCCCGCACGGGGTGAGGGGGCTGATCCATGTCCGCTCCCACACCGCCGAGCCGGCTGCCCTCGCCGGCTATGGCCCGCTTTCGGATGAAAGCGGGGCGCGAAGCTTCGTGCTGAAATGGCTGGCGGACGGGCTGGTGCAGGTGGAGGGCGTCGCCGACCGCGACGCCGCCGCCAAGCTCACTGGCACGCGCCTCTATGTCGATCGCAATGCGCTTCCGCCGCCCGAGGAGGAGGAGTTCTACCTGGCCGACCTGATCGGCCTGCGCGCCGAAACGGAAGGCGGGGAGGTTCTCGGCAGTGTCTCGGCGGTAGAGGATTTCGGAGCGGGTAGCGTGATCACCCTGCGCAACGAAAACGGGCGCGAGACGCTGCTCCCCTTCACCAAGGCTGTCGTGCCGGTGGTGGAGATTGCGGCCGGCCGCATCGTTGTCGTCCTGCCGGACGAGCAGGTGGTGCCGCCACAACCCGGCGAGGCCGAGGCGGGTGACACGCCCCGTCCGCGCCGTCCCTCCATGCGCCGCCGCAGCGGCGGGCGAGACGTGGCATGAGCTGGAACGCCACCGTCCTCACCCTCTTTCCCCAGATGTTCCCGGGGCCGCTGGGCACTTCCCTTGCCGGGCGGGGGCTGGAGCGCGGGCTGTGGTCGCTGGAGGCGCGCGACATCCGCGATGTCACCACCGATCGCCACCGCACGGTGGACGACACCCCCTTCGGGGGCGGCGCCGGCATGGTGTTGCGCCCGGATGTCGTGGATGCTGCCTGTGCCGCCGCCATGCCGGAGGGCGACACGCGCCCGCTGGTCTTCCTCACCCCGCGCGGTGTGCCGCTGCGGCAGAAGCTGGTGCGGGAGCTGGCTTCCGGCCCCGGCCTGGTGATGCTCTGCGGCCGCTACGAGGGGGTGGACCAGCGCGTGGTCGAGGCACGCGGGATGATCGAGGTCTCCATCGGCGATTACGTCCTCTCCGGGGGCGAGGTCGCGGCGATGGTGCTGCTCGATGCCTGCGTTCGCCTCATCCCTGGCGTGATGGGTGCCGCCGAAAGCGCGGAGGAGGAGAGCTTCTCCACCTCTGAACGGGGCAATCTGCTCGAATACCCCCACTACACCCGCCCCGCCGAATGGCGCGGCCTGCGCGTCCCGGAGGTCCTGCTTTCAGGCCACCACGCGGAGGTCGCCCGGTGGCGGCGCGCCCAATCGGAGGCCGCGACCCGTGAACGGCGTCCGGACCTTCTGAACACTGAACAAGGGCGAGACCCAGCTTCCTGGGCGCCATTGCATCCGGCGGCAAGCCCCGCCTAAACGAGCCGAAGAGAAGGACCACAGCCATGAACCTGCTTCAGCAGTTCGAGCACGAGCAGATGACCCGTCTGGCCGGCGCCCGCGCCACGCCGGACTTCGACGCCGGCGATAGCGTGCGCGTGATGGTGAAGGTGCAGGAAGGCGAGCGCATCCGCACCCAGGCTTTTGAGGGCGTGGTGATCGCTCGCTCCAACCGCGGCCTGAACAGCAACTTCACCGTCCGCAAGCTCTCCTACGGCGAGGGGGTGGAGCGCGTTTTCCCGCTCTATTCCCCGAACGTGGCGGAGATCCAAGTGGTGCGCCGCGGCAAGGTTCGCCGCGCGAAGTTGTACTACCTGCGTGGCCGTACCGGTAAGTCGGCCCGCATCCAGGAGCGTGCAGCGATTCGCGGCAAGGGCGGTGCCTCTGCGGTGGCGGAGAGCCCTGTGGCCGCTGGCGAGCAGCTGAACGAACAGCAGGCGTAATCCGGGCGCGGCCCGGCCGGACTGCCGCGGGCCATCCGGGCTCGCGGCTCCAGCCCGGTCCGGGCCCGCCGACCGGCACGAAGAAAGAGGGGAACACCATGTCGGCCACGAAGCCGCGCACCTTGTTCGACAAGATCTGGGATGCTCACGTCGTCGAGCAGCTTCCGGACGGCACCTCCCTTCTCTACATCGACCGGCATCTCGTTCACGAGGTGACCAGCCCGCAAGCCTTCGAGGGGTTGCGGACCGCCGGGCGCCGCGTGCACCGGCTGGACGGCACCATCGCGGTGACCGACCACAACGTGCCGACCGACTCGACTCGCTTCACCGGCATCCAGGAGCCGGAGAGTGCATTGCAGGTCGCGACCCTGGAGAAGAACGTCGCCGAGTTCGGCGTCACCTACATCCCGCTCAACGACAAGCGCCAGGGCATCGTCCACATCGTGGGGCCCGAGCTGGGCATCTCGCTGCCTGGCATGACGATCGTCTGCGGGGATAGCCACACCTCCACCCATGGCGCGATGGGCGCGCTCGCCTTCGGCATCGGCACATCCGAGGTGGAGCATGTGCTCGCCACCCAGACGCTGCTGCAGAAGCCCGCGAAGAACATGCGGGTGACGGTGAACGGGAAGCTCGGCTTCGGCTGCACGGCGAAGGACATCGTGCTGGCCATCATCGGC
>DATCMG010000956.1:0-2223 GCA_036563555.1 Roseomonas sp.
CTGGGCGACACGGCGGACGGGCGGCCCTTCGTCGCGCGCCTACCCCGGACCCGGGGGACGGGTCCGGCCAGGGTCGTCCGCCTCGCCCACCCCGACCTCCGGCACGTGGCACTGACGACATCGAGGCTGCTCGCCTGCGCGAGCGATGGCGAGGCGGTCGCGGCGCTGATCGGGGTCACCGAGGCGCCCGGCGCGCTGGAGGATGACGGGGGTAGCGCGCCGGCTGTCGCGCGCCTCGCCGTCGCCCTCGGACTCGCCTCGGAGGAGGCTTGGCCGGCAGAGCCCGAGGAGCGCGTCCGCGTGCTGCTTGCGGCCCTGCACACGGCCGGCGCGCACCCGGATGCGCCAGCCCGTATCCCGCGCATCACGGCCTGGAGCCTCGCCCTCAACGCCGAGCCCGACCTCCCCGTTCCGCTTTCGCCTGAGGAGCTGCGGGCCTTCGGACGGCTGGCGGGCGTCGGCAGCGACCCGAGCAGGGCGGAGTTGGACCCCGGCGAGGGATGGCCGCCCCGGCTGAGCCCGGAGGAGGTCACGGTCCTGCCGGACGAGGATGCCGTCCGGCATCTCCTCCGCCGGGCAGCCTGGGCCGTCGCGCGCCTCGACTTGGCCGAGGCACGCGCCTCCGCCCCGGCGAGACCAGGCGAGGGCAGCTGAACGGGTCGGGCCCGGGAACATTCCCGGGCCCACCCACCTGCCCGTCACCCTCCCCCGCGCCACCCGGGAAAGCACCAGCGGGGACACACGGCGCCCCGGCGAGGGTGCCCTTCGAGGGCAGTCCCCATGCGCCCCCTTTCACGGCCCTCCGGCCATTTCGGGCGGCGCCCGTCCCATAGACCAGCAAACGAAAAGGCAGCGCGGGATGCCGTTCCGGGCCCTCTGGGCCGGACTGGCCATCCCGCCGCCGCCCTGAGGAGAAACCCACATAATGATGACGCGTACCGGGCAAGGCCCTCACGAGCGTCCCCGGCCCTCGCGCCCCTACCCGCCGATGCCTGTCCTGCGGTGCGAGATTGTCGGGGCCAGAGAGCTACCGACGAGCCGGCCGGACGAGGGTTGGGCGGTCCTCTACGAGCTCGCCGCCTCGCGGGATGGACCAGCCTTCCATATCGGTCAGACCCGGCAGGCACCGGCCGACCGGCTGGCCCGCCACTGCTCGCTGGCCCGCGTCAGGGCCCGCAAGCCGCGCGGGTTGGAGGTCCGGATCCGGCGCCTCGCCGAGGCGGGCCAGACACTCTTCCTTCGGGTTGTCGACCTCCTCCCCGCGGGTCAGGCGGCTGATGACGCGGAGCGCGAGTGGGCCGGCCGCGCCAGGGTGCAGACGGTGCGGGACAGGGCTGACCGCGCGGGAGCTGCCCGTTGAGGGGCCTTTCCAGACCGCGGGGCGCGGAACTCTCGGAGGGTACCCGCATCGGGCGCTATCTCGTGCTGCGCGACGTCGACGGACGCCGGCATGCCCTCTCGGCCGGTGCCGTCCACGCCGCCTGCGAGGAGGATGACGGCGAAACGGTGCTGTTCCTGCCCAGCGGGAGGGCGCTGCGCATTGACGTCCCGCTCGCCATCCTGCTCGGCTGGCTGGACGGCCGGGGCTGAGCGGTGTCAGCCCTCCTCAAGCGGGGCCGCGCCGCGCGCTCGTGCCGCCGTCGTGGCCGATCGGTGGGGTGGAGGCACCGAACCGTCCATTTCGATCCGGTGGCGCTCTCCCGGCCGCCGCTGATCCGGGTGCCGCTGCGGTGGGCCCGGCGTCACCTCGCCGCCCTGGTCACCGTCGCACGCGCGAGGTCCCGGACTATTCTCCTCGCCGACCCCGCCGACGACGTCGCCATCATCCCCTGCCTCACGCGGGGGTTGCGTCCGAGGGGACGCAAGTCGCACGATCGCGGCCTGTTCGCCGGGCACTGAACCAAGGAGCGGCGCCGGCAAGATCGGCGACGCCCCCTCCCCTCCTCGATCCGACGCCCGTCGCGGTTGCAGTTGCCATCGTGCCTAACTGCTTGCCAGATTGGCCGAAACGCGCCGAAATGGGTTGTGGAGCACTGTCGCCAAGAACTTTATAGATCCCTGGCGAAGAAGGAGACCTGCACTCATGACCCCGACCGTTTGCTTCGACAAGAGCGGCCGCGTCACCAAGGCCTGACAGCCAGGATTGGCTGGTGAATTGCCGGGGGAGCATCTTCTCCCCCGGCACCTCTCACAATGAGCTAGCACTCGGCCTCAGGCCACCCA